>BLMD01000131.1 GCA_011959925.1 Lachnospiraceae bacterium | reverse complement strand
AGCGCGTATGACGGAATCGGAGACCAGCTTTGAGGATTTGATCGCCGATCTGGAGATCAGCCGCAGTACCATCGAGCGAGAACAGGAAGAGATCAAGCTCTATAAAACCCAGATCACGGCACTGAAAGAAAAATTAGAACAAAAACACGACCGCATCGACAAAAACCGCGACAAAATCATACGGGAAGCAAACGATCAGGCATCCGCCATTTTAAAAGAAGCAAAAGATTATGCCGACCAGACCATACGAACCTTCCAGAAGATTGCGCAAAACCATGCGTTGGCCAGCGAACTGGAACAGGAGCGGGCAAAATTGCGCGCAAAACTTGAAGATACGCAGAAAAAGGCTTCCGCCTTACCGAAATCTCCCGCGCAAAACCGGAAGATACCCAAAAATCTGCGGATCGGCGATTCGGTTATGGTTTTGTCTATGAACTTAAAAGGCACCGTACACACGCTTCCCAATGCCAAAGGCGATTTATATGTGCAGATGGGCATTCTGCGTTCTTTGGTCAATATCAAAGATTTAGAACTCTTAGAAGACGAAACTTCTTATAAAACAAAAAAATCCGGCAGCGCCAAAACGGGAAAACTGCGAATGGGAAAATCCATATCGGTTTCCACGGAAATCAACCTGATCGGCAAAACAACGGACGAAGCCGTCGCGCTGCTGGATAAATATTTAGACGACGCCTACATCGCCCATCTGCCCTCCGTGCGTATTGTCCACGGAAAAGGCACGGGCGCGCTGCGAAACGCCGTACAAAAGCATTTAAAACGGCAGAAATATATCCGGTCATTCCGGCTGGGAGAATTTGGCGAAGGAGATGCCGGCGTTACCATTGCAGAATTTAAAAACGAATAGGACAGGAGGTACTTATGGCTGCCAAACAGAAAATTTTAATCGTTGACGATGATCTGAATATTGCAGAACTGATTTCCCTGTATCTGACCAAAGAATGCTTTGACACCCGAACCGTCAATGACGGAGAAGAAGCTCTGGCTGCCTTTGAACAATATATGCCGAATCTGATCCTTCTGGATCTGATGCTGCCCGGAATCGACGGTTATCAGGTCTGCCGGGAAATCCGCGCAAAATCCGATATCCCGATTATAATGCTTTCCGCCAAAGGAGAAATTTTTGATAAAGTCCTCGGCCTGGAACTCGGGGCAGACGATTATGTCATGAAACCGTTTGATTCCAAGGAACTGGTGGCGCGTGTCAAAGCCGTACTGCGCCGCTACCATCCCGTTCCCAAAACCCATGCATCTGCCGATATGAAATGTGTCAAATATCCGGGATTAATTGTCAATCTGACCAATTATTCCGTTCTCTACAACGACCAGCCGGTCGACATGCCGCCAAAAGAACTGGAGCTTCTGTATTTTCTGGCTTCCTCTCCAAACCAGGTGTTCACAAGAGAGCAGCTGTTAGATCATATCTGGGGCTATGAATACATCGGAGATACCAGAACCGTAGACGTACATGTCAAAAGACTGAGAGAAAAGATCAAAGACAACGGATTTTGGAGCCTGTCTACCGTCTGGGGTATCGGCTACAAGTTTGAAGTAAACGGGTGACCGGCTATGAAAAAAACGATTGTCCCGAAACTGATCCTGGGATTTCTCCTGTACGGCATCTTAGGCTTCAGCATAGTTTCTGCCGTTACGTCCCACTTTTCTCTGCGTCATATAGAAGAATATGAAATTTCACATCTTTATAAAGAAGCAAACCTAATCGCATCCGATTATGCCGTCAGTTATTACAGCAACCATATTACGCTGGAAGATTTTGAATCCCGTTTAAAAGCTCTGGATACTTATCTGGCATCCCAGATCTGGGTCATCGACCAAAAAGGCAATATACTGGTCAATTCCGCTAAAGAAACGGATCTTTCCACACTCACCCATACGGAAAGCATCAGCGGTTTTGATATCAGTGATTTTAAAAATCATTCCTGCCAGACCGGTTTGTTTTATGACTATTTTGAAGAAGAACAGTTAAGCGTTTATGCGCCGATCACCGTCAGCTACAAAGTCCGGGGATATGTCATCATTCATAAACCGCTGCGTCTTCTTACTTCTTTTCACCGCGGCTTTTTGGATCTTTCTTATTTTACGTTTGCTCTTCTGTTCTTTTGTGCCCTGATACTGTTCGGCATCTATGCATGTTCCATTATTCTTCCGATCCAAAAGATTACAAAAGCGGCAAACGCATATGCAGAGGGAAAATTTGATTATCCGATTTGTATTCCTGCCAACGATGAGATGGGCCGCCTTGCCGCGTCTTTGGCTTATATGGCAAATGAATTGAATACGCTGGAAGAGGACCAGAGAAAATTCGTTTCCAACGTATCCCATGATTTCCGCTCTCCGCTGACTTCCATCAAAGGATATGTAGAAGCGATGTTGGACGGCACGATTCCCGCAGAATACCAGGAAAAATATTTAAACATCATTCTGTTTGAAACGGAGCGCCTGAATAAACTTACGACAAGCCTTTTAGAATTGAATCAGTTCGGCAGCCGGGGCGCCATGCTGGATATTACAAAATTTGATATCAATCAGATGATAAAAATGACTGCCCGTACGTTTGAAGGCATCTGCAAAGACAAGAAAATTATGTTTGAATTGATTTTAACCGGACAGACACTGTTCGCCCGGGCAGACATGAGTAAAATTCAGCGCGTCCTTTATAATCTGATCGACAACGCCATTAAATTTTCAAACGCCGACTCCGTTATTACGATTGAAACAACGGTAAAGAACGAAAAAATCTTTACTTCTGTAAAAGACAGGGGCATCGGCATTCCAAAAGAAAGCCTTGGAAAAATCTGGGAGCGGTTTTATAAAACGGATATTTCCCGCGGAAAAGATAAAAAGGGCACGGGCTTGGGGCTGGTCATCGTAAAAGAAATCATCCAGTCCCATAAGGAAAATATCAATGTGATCAGTACGGAAGGCGTCGGCACGGAGTTTATTTTCTCCCTGCCGCTGCATCAGCCGGAGGACGAATAAACCATCCTCCGGTTTTTTTAATCTTCCTTTTGGACTTTCAGTCGAAACAGGAGCATCACAAGCCCGATCGCCAATGTAAATACTGCGATGAACTGAGACGTCGAAAAGATGCCGACCGTTCCTCTTTCAAAATCTCCCCGAAAATATTCCAGAACAAAACGTCCCACACTGTAGGTCATTATATACGCGGAACCGGTTACGCCCGCTTTTTTTCCTGCCCGTCGCCATAATAGGTACAACACGATGCAGTTGAGCAGATTGCATCCCGCTGAAACCAGCTGTATGGGAAACAACGCCGTATCCGACGGCGCATACAAAGAATGTTCAAACACAACGCCGCACGGTCCGTCCGTCGGCATTCCGTAACAGCAGCCTGCCAGAAAGCAGCCGATGCGCCCAAAAAACTGCGCCAGAGCAACCGCCGGTACGGTAATGTCGAATATTTTCCAAAAATCCACGTTTTTTCTTCTGCAGTATATATATCCGGTCAATACCCCGCCGATCAGACCTCCGTATACGACATATCCGCTGGAAAAATTCAGCAGTCTTGCCGGATCTTCTAAAATCTCCGGCAGTGTCGTAATCCAAAACAATAATTTGGATGAAGCATATCCTCCAATCACGCATGCAAGTCCCATGCCCAAAAGAAATCCTTCTTCTGCCAATCCCGTTTTTTTCAAAAGATACTCCCCGAATAGAATCGCTGCAAGAATCCCTGCCGCCGTCATGAATCCATAGCTATGCACGGTAAACGGTCCAATCGAAAATAATTCCGGTAACATACGAACCTCCTTTTTTCTATCGCATCTAAGCGACTTCACACAATCCGAATAAACGCGCAAATGGCTCTTATTCTCCCATAAGCGCCCTTCTTCGCCTGACAAAAAACTCCGGTTTGAAACCGGAGTTTTTCTATCTCAATTATACAAGCTCTAACAGAACTTCCAATGCGCCGTCGCCTTTACGCTGGCCGATTTTAACGATTCTCGTATATCCGCCGTTGCGGCCCACATATTTCGGTGCAATTTCATCAAATAATTTTGCAACAAGATCCACTTTCTTTGTATTCTTCTTTCTGCCTGCTGCTTCTTTCGGAACATCCTTGACCGGATAAAGAACCTTCATCATTTCTCTTCTTGCATGCAGACGGGACGGCAGATCTTTTTTGATCGTCTTATCCACTACGTCATATACGGTAACTTTCTTACCGTCGACAACTTCTTTGACTCTCTTGCCATCCTTATCTTTACGGGGAACTTTCGCCTGAATCGTAACTTCCTCGTAATTATCTTTTTCTTTGATCGCCTTTGTGATGATACGTTCTGCAAGCTTACGAACTTCTTTTGCCCTTGCTTCCGTCGTAACGATTTTTCCATTGTAAATCAGCGCCGTAACCTGATTTCTCAATAACGCTTTTCTCTGGGATGAAGTTTTCCCCAGTTTTCTATATTTTGCCATTTTCTTACCTCCGTTTTGTGGAACATCCGACATGCCCTTTGGTCTTACTCATCGAATGCTTTCCTGCTAGTAGTTGCCTCCACGGTAAAATGGAGATGACCTTTTTCTGCTCTTTGGTCTTACGAAATCAGCCAAATCTATTTAGATATCTTCACTCTGGTTCAGCTGAAGCCCCAGTTCTTTTAATTTTGCCAATACTTCTTCCAAAGATTTGCGTCCAAGGTTTCTGACCTTCATCATATCTTCCGGCGTACGGTTCGTCAGTTCTTCCACCGTATTGATCCCCGCCCTCTTGAGGCAGTTATAAGAACGTACGGACAGCTCCAGCTCGTCGATATTCATCTCCAGAACTTTTCCTTTTGCATCGTCTTCTTTTTCTACCATAACCTCCGCAGACATTGCCGTTTCGGAAAGGTTGATAAACAGATTTAAATGCTCGCTTAAAACCTTCGCAGCCAGGCTCACCGCCTCATCCGGTTCTAATGTACCATTGGTAAATACATCCAATGTGAGTTTGTCATAATCAGTAATCTGGCCTACACGGGTATTTTCAACTGTCAGATTGACACGCTCTACCGGCGTATAAATCGAGTCAATTGCAATGACACCGATCGGAACATCTTCAGATTTATTCTTTTCCGCGCTGACATAGCCCCTGCCCTTGGTAATCGTAAGCTCCATATACAGTTTACAGTCAGCTCCTCCGTTTAAGTTCGCAATCACTAAATCCGGATTTAAAATCTGAATGTCAGGATCTGCCTGAATATCGGCAGCCGTAACCACTCCCTCACCCTCAAATTCAATGTAAGCAACTTTTGGCTCATCGGTCGGACATGTATTCTTAAGTGCAAGATTCTTAATGTTCATGATAATTTCAGCTACATCTTCTTTTACGCCCGGAATCGAACTGAATTCGTGCAGTACGCCGTCAATTTTCACCTGGCTTACCGCTACTCCCGGCAAGGAAGAGAGCATAATTCTTCTTAAAGAATTACCCAGCGTTGTCCCATAACCTCTTTCCAAAGGTTCTACGACAAATCTTCCGTATTTTTTGTCTTCTGAAATTTCAGCAATTTCAATTTTCGGTTTTTCAAAATCAAACACTAAAAGCCCTCCTTATTACTGCCCACGCGGCGCGGCATAGATTACTTACTATACAACTCGACGATAAGCATTTCGTTAACAGGTACATCGATCTGGTCTCTGGAAGGTGCTTCTTTTACGATGCCCTTTAAGTTTTCTGCATCGACATCCAGCCACTCCGGAACAAGCCTTCCGCCTGTCACTTCGACAATATCCTTAAACCTCTGGATTCCCTTGCTCTTTTCTCTGATTTCGATCTCGTCGCCCGCTTTTACCAGATAAGACGGAATATTTACGCATTTTCCGTTTACGGTAACAAACTTGTGCCCTACGATCTGCCTGGATTCTCTTCTCGTTCTTGCCAGTCCCATACGGAAAATAACGTTATCCAGCCTTCTCTCAAGCATAGACATAAGGTTCTCACCGGTCATTCCTTTCATCCGGTCAGCCTTGACATAATAATTATGGAACGGTTTTTCCAACACTCCATAGATGAATTTTGCTTTCTGTTTTTCTCTTAACTGAAGACCGTATTCAGAAATTTTTCTGTTTGCTCTCTTCAGCTCTCTGTTTGATTTTTTATCTACTCCTAAATAAACCGGATCTAAACCAAGCGATCTGCATCTTTTAAGAATAGGAACTCTGTTAACTGCCATCTTAGACTATCCCTCCTGTTCGATAAATTAAACTCTTCTGCGTTTTGGCGGACGGCATCCATTGTGAGGAACCGGTGTTACGTCCCGGATACTCGTCACTTCCAAACCACATGCAGAAAGTGCACGAATTGCAGCTTCTCTTCCTGATCCCGGTCCTTTTACCATAACATCTACTGATTTTAAGCCATGAATTAATGCTGCTTTGGTTGCTGTTTCAGCCGCCATCTGCGCAGCATACGGAGTAGATTTCCTTGAACCTCTGAAACCAAGACCACCGGCACTTGCCCATGATAAAGCGTTTCCTTCAGCATCCGTGATCGTTACAATCGTATTGTTAAAAGATGACTGAATATGTGCCTGTCCGCGTTCAACGTTTTTCTTCACACGCTTTTTTGTCACTTTTTTTGTAACTTTAGCCATAAAAACTAACCTACTTTCTTCTATATAATATAATCTCTCTGTTTCATTCAGCCGCTAAGCTGCTTTTCGTCTATTTTTTCTTATTCGCAACCGTTCTCTTCGGTCCTTTTCTGGTTCTTGCGTTTGTCTTTGTATTCTGACCGCGAACCGGAAGACCTTTTCTGTGACGGATTCCGCGATAGCAGCCGATTTCCTGAAGCCGCTTGATATTCAAAGCGATCTCTCTTCTTAAATCACCTTCCACTACCTGCGTCTGATCGATCACTTCACTGATCCTCTTTACTTCTTCGTCTGTCAAATCACGACAACGTGTATCCGGATTTACTTTTGCTTCTGCAAGAATACGGTTAGAGCTTGATCTGCCGATTCCGTAAATGTAAGTTAACCCGATTTCCACACGCTTTTCTCTTGGTAAATCTACACCTGCGATACGAGCCATTCGTCGTTGCACCTCCATATAAATTCTTTTGCCCGTTTAGGCCGTTTCTCTCCTAAACCCGCTCTTTCTTCCGACAATAAACCCATACAGCTCCGGTTCCCCGGCCTGAAATGTTGTGTATGCGCTTATTCTCTTTTCATAACTTAAAATCAAAAGACGTCTGTCCGGACTCCGGTATGTTAAATCCAGAGACAGACAAAAGCAGTACCTTCGTACTGCGTATTATGAACAGCAAAACAATCTTATCTCATTGTCTTGCTGCAGCCGCACATAATTGCCTGGCAGGCTTTTCTTATCCCTGCCTCTGTTTGTGTTTTGGATTTTCACAAATAATCCGAATACTTCCTTTTCTCTTAATCACCTTGCATTTTTCGCACATAGGCTTAACTGATGATCTTACTTTCACAGCAAATCCTCCTTCTTATTGTCCACGCAACGCGGCATATGTTATGCCCTGTGGGTGCTCTTTTTCTGATTCACACACTGGTTCCTCTGCGGATATCCAAAGAATACCTGCAAAATTCCCAAAAACATACGTGTAGTATTATAGCACAGTCCTTGGGATGAGTCAATAATTTTTTATTTATCTCTCCAAATGATTCTGCCCTTCGTCAGATCATAAGGCGACATTTCAATTGTAACTTTATCTCCCGGTAAAATCCGGATAAAATTCATACGCAGTTTTCCGCTGATATGCGCCAGAATTTTATGTCCGTTTTCCAGCTCCACCTGAAACATAGCGTTTGGAAGCTTTTCTACTACTCTTCCTTCTACTTCGATAACATCTGCTTTTGACATTTTTATTGCCTCCTACTTATTGATTGATCGTTCATATGCTTTGACCAGACAACGTACCTTCTCGTCGGTCAATGATTCGTTCTCTTTGATCTGCGCCAAAATATGCTCCGGAATCTGTTTTACAATCTGATAATGCATGTGATTCTTTTTCTTCGGTCTTTCTATCGTATGAGACGATCCGTCTGTCAGATACGCAAACCTCTCTTCTTTTTTCAGAATCAGATAATAGTGATTTTTATCATGTCCCGCCAAAGATTTTGCAAATTCTATCGTCATGCAATCCCTCCCTGCAGCCAAATCCCTTCTTCAGCTTCATCCTCCGTCAAAGACAGGATTTCCGGAAGCCCTTTCGTGATCAGTATTGTATTTTCATAATGAGCAGATAATCTGCCGTCTGCCGTCACCACGGTCCAGTCGTCTGCCAGCCACCTGACTTTTTCCGAACCGGCGTTGATCATCGGTTCTACCGCCAGCGTCATTCCCGGACGGAGACGAATTCCTCTGCTGCGTTTGCGGAAATTCGGAATCTGCGGATCTTCATGGAGCTTCGACCCTATCCCATGCCCCACCAAATCTCTTACGATCCCGTATCCGTAGCCGGATGCGCATCTGTCGATCGCTGCCGAAATCTGGTGCAGAAAATTCCCTGCCAGCGCATGACGGATTCCATCAAAAAAACTCTCTCTTGTACGCAGTATCAGATCCGACGCTTCTGTCGATATTTCGCCTATTCCATGAGTTCTGGCTGCATCCGAATGGTATCCCTTATACATCACCCCGATATCCAGGCTTACGATATCTCCTTCTTTCAGCAGCCGCCGCTTCGACGGAATTCCGTGTACAACCTCTTCGTTCACCGAAACGCAGACAGATGCCGGATACCCCTGATAGTTTTTAAAAGACGGGATACAGCCGTAGCTGCGAATCATTTCTTCCCCAATGCGGTCAATCTCTAATGTAGTCATTCCCGGCTTTAACTCTTTTCCCAAATCCTGATGTACTTTACCAAGTATTTTACCGGCTGCCCTCATAAGTTCAATTTCATGGGCGGATTTTATTGTCACCATAGATTAAGCCTCTAATATACGGACAATCTCTGCAAATACGGTCTCCATCGGACGGGTTCCGTCTACAGATTTTAAAATACCCTGTTTGTTATAGTAATCAATCAACGGCTGCGTCTGCTCATGGTATACCACAAGACGCTTCTGAACCGTTTCCGGTTTATCGTCGTCCCGCAACACAACTTCATTTCCGCATGCATCGCAAATTCCCTCTGTTTTTGTGGGAATGCTGACAACATGGTAGGTGGCACCGCAGTGTAAGCAGGCTCTTCTTCCAGACATGCGGTTTACAATATGAGCGTCCGGTACGTCCACGTCAATTGCGAAATCCATCTTCTCTCCCATTTTTGCAAGCGCCTCATCCAGCGCTTGGGCCTGAGGAATCGTCCTTGGAAATCCATCCAGTACAAATCCGTTTTTGCAGTCATCCTTGATGATTCTGTCTGCCACCAGTTCTACGACCAGCTCATCCGGAACCAAAAGCCCCTGATCCATAAACGTCTTCGCTTTTTTTCCAAGCTCTGTTCCCTCTTTGATATTTGCACGGAAAATATCTCCTGTGGAAATATGCGGAATCTGATATTTCCCCGCAATCTGCTTTGCCTGTGTACCTTTTCCGGCTCCGGGAGCTCCCAACATAATAATTTTCATTCTATACATCCTCCTGACTTCCCTCGGCGTTCTTTCCGTCTGGAATTGTAGACACATTTGGAGATACGGCATGTGCCAGTATCTCCAAATGCATACTCAAAGGGCATCCCGGTATGACATGCCTTCGGGAAGTCCCTTACTGTTTCTTTAATCATTTAAAAAGCCTTTGTAGTAACGTACTAACATCTGTGATTCAATCTGTTTAATTGTCTCAATCACAACACCTACGATAATGATAATAGATGTTCCTCCAAAGGATACGTTTGCATTAAACACGCCGCTGAAGAAAATCGGCATAAATGCTACAATAGAAAGACCGACAGCTCCGATAAATACGATATATGTCAGCATTTTAGACAGATAATCGCTTGTCGGTTTTCCCGGACGAATCCCCGGGATAAAGCCGCCCTGTTTTTTCATGTTATTCGCAATTTCCAGTGGATTAAACGTAATCGATGTATAAAAATACGCGAATGCGATAATTAACGCAATATATACCACAAGACCGATCGAATATACCGGCTGGCTTGGATTACACCAGTTCGACTGGGACAATCCTTTTAAAATCTGGCTCCCGATCCCGGTTCCTTCGCCTTTTTTCAAAATCGAAGCGATAATCACCGGTGTCTGCATCAGAGACTGCGCAAAGATAACCGGAATTACACCGCCGGTATTTACTTTCAGAGGAATATGAGAGGACTGTCCGCCCACCTGCTTTCTTCCCTGAAGTTTTTTAGAATACTGTACCGGAATTTTCCGTTCCGCATCCTGTAACACAATGACAAATACTACCATTGCCACTATAATCGCAAGTATAACGACTGCAGCCAGTACCGCTTTTGCCGGAACACTCTGTCCCGCAACGAACTGTTCATACAGGGTCGTCAGATCTTCCGGAAGACGGGAAATAATATTGATTACAAGTACAATAGAGATACCGTTTCCAATTCCCTTTTCCGTAATCCGTTCGCCTAACCACATAAGCACTGCAGAACCTGCCGTCAAGGTAACAACAACCGTAATTACACTAAACGCATTGTAATTCGTCAAATAACCGCTTCTTCCGAATCCGATCGCCAACGCAACAGATTCAATCAATGCCAGACCTACGGTCACATAACGAGTGATTTCTGCAATTTTCTTCCTGCCTTCTTCTCCGTCTTTCTGCATCTCTTCCAATTTCGGAATCGCAATCGTCAGAAGCTGCATAATAATGGAACTGGTAATATAAGGCGTAATGTTCAGCGCGAAAATTGACATCTGTTCAAAAGAACCGCCGGTTATCGCATCAAAGAAGCTGAATGCATCACTGCTCTGCCCCGCAAACCAGTTTGCAAATACTTCCTGATTGACACCAGGAACCGGAAGCTGGCTTCCGATCCGGATGATAATCAGCATAAAAAACGTGAATATAATTCTATTCCGTATATCCTTTATCTTAAATGCATTACGGAGCGTCTTTAACATTAGATCACCTCTGCTTTTCCACCAAGAGCCTCAATCTTTTCCTTTGCGCTTGCGCTGAATGCATTTACCTGAACGGTCAGCTTCTTGGTAAGTTCTCCTCCGCCAAGAATCTTCACACCATCTCTGGGATTTTTTACGATTCCCGCTTCGATTAATTTATCAACTGTAACAACAGTATCATTGTCAAATACTTCAAGTACCGACATATTGATTCCTACGATATCTTTGGAATTGATGCAGGTAAACCCTCTCTTTGGAATTCTTCTGTATAATGGCATCTGACCGCCTTCAAACCCTGGCCTTGGAGCTCCTGAACGGGCTTTTTGACCTTTATGTCCTTTTCCTGCGGTCTTTCCATTTCCTGAACCATGTCCGCGTCCTTTTCTGAAATTATCATGCACAGAACCCTTTGCAGGTCTTAAGTTTGATAAATCCATTCCGACACCTCCTTATCTCGTTGATTAGATTTCTTCTACTTTAACTAAATGCCTAACATTCCGGATCATTCCGCGAACTGATGCATTGTCCGGCATTTCAACCGTTTTGCCGATCTTATTTAAACCTAAAGCTACGACTGTCTTCTTGTTCTTCGGAACTGCGCCGATCGTAGACTTTATGAGTGTAATTTTTAATTTCTCTGCCATTTTAAAGACCTCCTTAACCCAGAATTTCTTCTACGGATTTTCCGCGAAGCTTTGCTACTTCTTCCGGAGATTTCAACTGGCTTAACGCATTGATTGTAGCAAGTACAACGTTCTGCTTATTGTTAGAGCCTAAAGACTTTGTACGAATGTTGCCGATTCCTGCAAGCTCACATACGCTGCGGGCAGGACCTCCGGCAATTACACCGGTACCTTCGGGAGCTCTCTTTAATAATACGGATGCGCCAGTATGCTTTCCTGTAGTATCATGCGTAATACTCCTGTTGTCGTCTAACTTCACTTCGATCAGCTTTTTCATCGCATCTTCTTTGCCTTTGCGGATAGCCTCAGGAATTTCTGTTGCCTTTCCCAAACCAGCGCCGACATGACCATTGCCGTCGCCGACAACAACCAAAGCTGTAAACCGGAAGTTGCGTCCACCTTTCACAACTTTTGTAACACGTTTGATTGATACCACTTTTTCGTTTAATTCAAATTGACCAGCATCAATAATTGTACGTTTCATGTATTCGCTTCCTCCTTCTAAAACTCTAACCCAGCTTCGCGCGCTGCGTCGGCTAAAGCTTTGATTTTACCCTGATAGATAAAGCCGCCTCTGTCATAAACAACGGTTTTGATGCCTTTGTCGAGCGCCCGTTTTGCGATTACGGTTCCAAGGTATGCCGCGGCTTCTACGTTATTGGTTTTCTCAAGCTCTGATTTTACTTCTTTCTCTAAAGTAGAAGCAGACACAAGCGTATTGCCGACTGTATCATCAATTACCTGAGCGTACATATGACTGTTGCTTCTGAAAACTGCCAGACGCGGTCTGTCAGCCGTTCCGGCAAGATGATGCCGAAGCCTTCTATGCTTTTTTGCACGAACTTCTGCTCTTGATTTTTTGCTTACCATTCTTTGTCCACTCCTTTACTTATTTCTTACCAGTTTTACCGACTTTACGACGGATCACTTCATCAGCGTATTTGATTCCCTTTCCTTTATAAGGCTCCGGTCTTCTCTTATCCCTGATTTCGGCAGCGTACTGGCCAACTTTTTCTTTATCGATACCTTTTATGGTAATCTTATTACCTTCCACGGCAGATTCCAGACCTTCCGGATCTATCATCTCTACCGGATGGGAATATCCCAGGTTTAAAGTTAATTTATTTCCCGATTTTGATGCTCTGTATCCGACGCCGTTGATTTCAAGTACCTTGGTATATCCTTCGGTTACGCCAAGTACCATGTTGTTGATCAGAGTTCTGGTTAAACCATGCAAAGATTTATTTCTTTTTAAATCGTTCGGTCTTGTTACAGTAACTTCAGAACCTTCCATCTTGATATCCATTTCGGACGGAAGTGTTCTTTCCAACGTCCCTTTCGGACCTTTTACCGTCACATGATTATTTTCTGCAATATCCACAGTAACGCCTGCCGGAACTGCGATTGGCATTCTTCCTATACGTGACATGCCCGTACCTCCTGTTTTTTATTCGTAATTTATAATTGATCATGAAGTTCTGTCCGCTGATTTGCTTTCGGTCTGATTACCATACAAATGCAAGAACTTCGCCGCCTACTTCAAGCTTCCTAGCCTGTTTGTCCGTAATAATTCCCTGGTTTGTGGAAAGGATCGCAATTCCCAATCCGCCAAGCACGTAAGGAATCTTATCTTTTCCCGCATATACGCGAAGTCCCGGTTTTGAGATCCTCTTAATGCCGGAAATAACTTTTTCGTTTTTATCTGCACCGTATTTCAACGTAACACGGATTGTTTTGAAATTATTTTCTTCAATGATTTCATATTTAACGATATAACCTTCATCTACTAAGATATCAGCAATTGCAACTTTCATCTTGGATGCCGGAATATCAACTGTATCATGTTTTGCAGTATTTGCATTACGGATTCTTGTAAGCATATCTGCAATTGGATCACTCATTGTCATGATAAATTTTCCTCCTTATTGATGTCCGCGCAGCGCGACATGCATATGATCTGTGAGCGTTTTCTGTCGCCGCCCACACACTGCGGCATGCGCCTGCCCCCGCGGGTATCTCCTTACCAGCTTGCTTTTTTCACGCCCGGAATCTGTCCTTTGTACGCCAGTTCCCGGAAACAAATCCTGCAGATACCGTATTTCCTTAAATATGCATGTGGGCGTCCACAAATTCTGCAACGGCTGTACTCTCTGGTAGAGAATTTCTGTTTCCGCTGCTGTTTTACTTTCATAGATGTTTTTGCCATTAAAATTCCCTCCTATTGTTTTGCAAATGGCATTCCGAACTGAGCCAGCAATTCACGTCCTTCTTCATCTGTTTTTGCTGTAGTTACGATAATAACGTCCATACCTCTGATTTTATCAATCTTATCGTATTCAATCTCGGGGAAGATTAACTGCTCTTTGATACCGAGCGCATAGTTTCCCCTGCCGTCAAATGCATTAGGATTAATTCCGCGGAAGTCACGTACACGAGGCAGTGCAAGGTTTACAAGACGATCCAAAAACTCATACATTTTTTCTCCTCTTAACGTTACCTTGCAGCCGATTGCCATACCTTCTCTGATTTTAAAGTTAGCGATGGAATGTTTCGCTTTTGTAACGATTGCCTTCTGTCCGGTAATCGTCTCCATATCTTTTACGGCAGCCTCTAATATTTTTGCGTTTTCTTTTGCTTCGCCGACACCCATATTGACAACGATCTTGTCAAGCTTGGGTACCTGCATTTTATTTTTATATCCGAACTTCTTCATCAAAGCGTCTACGATTTCGTTCAGATACTGATCTTTCAATCTACTCACCTGTTTTGTCCTCCTCTCCGATTAATCAATGATATCACCAGTTGATTTGGCAAAACGAACTTTTTTATCTCCGTCCATCTTAAATCCTACGCGGGTAGGTTTTCCTTTGTGGAGATACATTACGTTTGACGCGTCAATTGGTCCTTCCTGATGAACGATACCTCCCTGCTGGTTCGCCATGCTCGGTTTCGCATGTTTGGTGATCATATTGATACCTTCTACAAGAAGCCTGTTCTTTTTTCTGTCAACGGAAATTACTTTTCCGTCCTTGCCTTTGTCTTTTCCGGCGATTACTTGTACCGTATCGCCTTTCTTAATTTTACTAGTAGCCATCAAAGCACCTCCTACACTACAATACTTCCGGAGCCAAAGAAACAATCTTCATGAACTGTTTCTCTCTCAGCTCTCTAGCTACCGGTCCAAAGATACGGGTTCCTCTTGGAGTTTTATCGTCTTTGATAATCACAGCAGCATTTTCATCAAATTTAATATAAGAACCATCTTTACGACGGGCGCCTTTTTTTGTACGAACAACAACAGCTTTTACGACGTCGCCTTTTTTTACAACGCCGCCTGGTGTTGCGTCTTTAACCGTAGCAGTAATCACATCACCGATATTTGCATATCTTCTGGTGGATCCACCCATAACACGGATACATAAGATTTCTTTCGCTCCCGTATTATCGGCTACTTTCAGTCTGCTTTCCTGTTGTATCATGCTAAAAGCCTCCTCTTTATCGCCCACGCAGTGCGGCATGGGTTATGCCCTGCGGGTGCTCCTCTTTCCTGCAATTATTTTGCTCTCTCTATAATTTCTACAAGTCTCCATCTCTTATCTTTCGATAAAGGCCTTGTTTCCATTACTTTCACTGTATCGCCAATTTTACAGTCGTTGTTTTCATCATGTGCCTTTAACTTATAAGTCTTTTTTACAATCTTGTTGTAAAGCGGATGTCTTACATTATCACGGACAGCAACCACGATCGTCTTTTCCATTTTATCACTTACAACGACGCCGGTACGTGTTTTTCTAAGATTTCTCTCTTCCACAGCCTATATTCTCCTTCCCGTCTTACTCTGCCACATTAGCCTTTTGGGTTATAATGGTCTGAATTCTGGCAATATTTTTTCTCACTTCTTTGATTCTGCTTGTGTTTGTCAACTGATTGGTCGCATTCTGGAATCTCAAATTGAAAAGCTCTTTTTTAGCTTCAACTAACTGTGCATTTAAATCTGCAACAGACTGTGATCTTAAATCTTCTAAATATTTTTTAGCCTTCATTTTATTCACCGCCTTCTAAATCTGCACGTGAAACTATTTTGCATTTACAGGGTAATTTGTGTGTAGCAAGACGCAGCGCTTCTCTCGCAACTTCCTCCGGTACACCGGAAATCTCAAACATCACGCGTCCTGGTTTTACCACCGCTACCCAGTATTCTAAAGTTCCTTTTCCGGAACCCATACGAGTCTCAGCCGGTTTTGTAGTTACTGGTTTGTCCGGGAAAATCTTAATCCAGACTTTACCGCCACGCTTTACATAACGGGTCATGGCAATACGGGCAGCTTCGATCTGATTAGACTTGATCCAGCATGGCTCCATTGCAACAATTCCGTATTCGCCGTTTACAATTTTATTTCCTCTCGATGCCTTTCCGCGCATGCTTCCGCGAAACTGCTTACGATGTTTTACTCTTTTTGGCATTAACATAATTAACGAGCGCCTCCTTCCTTATTTCCCTTTGTCGGAAGAACTTCTCCTTTATATACCCAAACTTTAACACCAACTTTTCCATAAGTGGTATCTGCTTCTGCAAAACCATAGTCAATGTCTGCACGCAGTGTCTGAAGCGGAATCGTTCCTTCGCTGTAAAACTCCGTACGGGCCATATCCGCTCCGCCGAGACGTCCGGAACAGGATGTCTTGATTCCTTTTGCTCCCGCTTTCATGCAGCGTCCCATACAGGATTTCATTGCTCTTCGGAATGAAACACGGTTTTCCAGCTGCAGCGCAATATTTTCCGCTACTAACTGTGCGTCTTTATCCGGTCTTTTTACTTCCTTGATATCTACAACCAGTTTCTTATCGGTCAGCTTCTGTACTTCTGCTTTGACTTTCTCAATTTCTGCGCCGCCTTTTCCGATTACCACACCCGGCTTTGCCGTATAAATGATTACTTTCACGCGATCAGATGCGCGTTCAATTTCAATTCTGGAAACACCTGCTGCGTACAATTTTTTCTTAAGAAATGTCCGGATATTGTAGTCTTCGATCAAGAAGTCTGCAAAATCTGCCTCCGCATACCATTTCGAGTCCCAATCTTTAATAATACCGACTCTTAAGCCATGAGGATTTACTTTCTGTCCCATGTTCGCCCTCCTTATTTCTCATCCAGCACAATCGTGATATGGCTCATTCTCTTCTCAATCCTGTAAGCCCTGCCCTGTGCTCTTGGTCTGATTCTCTTCATTGTTGGTCCTTTATTTGCATAGCATTCTGCAATATAAAGGTTCTCCGCTTTCAATCCGTTATTGTTCTCTGCGTTTGCAATCGCAGATTTTAATAATTTCTCAGTCACACTGGAAGCATATCTTGGATTGTACGCCAAAATAGCAAGCGCAGTCGTGACATCTTTTCCACGGATCGCATCTAACACAAAACAAGCCTTCTGAACGGATACTCTGGCATAAGATAATTTTGCGGAAGGCCTGGTATCTTTCTTTGCATTTCTTTCTCTCTTTATCTGGGATCTATGTCCTTTAGCCATGGATAAAACCTCCTTTCAAATTATCTGACGCCTGATTTCTTTTCGTCTTTTCCATGTCCGCGATAAGTTCTGGTTGCTACAAACTCACCGAGCTTGTGTCCAACCATATCCTCCGTCACATATACGGGCACATGTTTTCTTCCGTCATGTACTGCAATTGTATGCCCAACAAACGATGGGAAAATTGTGGAACGACGGGACCATGTCTTAATAACCGTCTTATCCCCGGAAGCGTTCATTGCATCAATTTTCTTTAATAAGCTTTCGTCTGCAAATGGTCCTTTCTTTAATGAACGAGCCATAATTACCCCTCCTTATTTGATTGCCTTACCGTCTCTTCTTCTTACGATAAGCTTGTTAGATTGTTTGTGTTTCTTTCTGGTCTTTAAGCCGAGCGCCGGTTTACCCCATGGCGTACACGGACCGGAACGTCCGATCGGAGCCCTTCCTTCACCACCGCCGTGCGGATGGTCGTTCGGGTTCATAACGGAACCGCGAACCGTGGGGCGGATACCCATGTGTCTTTTACGTCCTGCTTTACCGATATTAATAAGGTTATGGTCGCCATTGCCGATCACGCCTATGGTTGCCCTGCAGTTGATCGGAACCATACGCATTTCTCCGGACGGAAGCCGAAGCGTCGCATATTTTCCTTCTTTTGCCATCAGCTGTGCCGAATTGCCGGCAGAACGAGCCATCTGTCCGCCTTTTCCGGCATATAATTCAATATTGTGAACCTGTGTACCTACCGGAATGTTCTCAAGCGGAAGGCAATTGCCCACTCTGACTTCTGCTTCCGGTCCGTTCATGACTTTCATTCCGTCCGTCAAACCTTCCGGAGCCAGAATGTATGCTTTCTGTCCGTCCGCATAACAGATCAGCGCAATATTTGCCGTTCTGTTCGGATCGTACTCGATGCCGATTACAGTAGCCGGGATTCCGTCTTTTCTTCTTTTAAAATCGATGATTCTGTATTTTCTTCTGTTTCCGCCGCCATGATGTCTTACCGTAATCTTACCCTGGTTGTTGCGGCCGGCATTTTTCTTCAATGAAACACACAATGACTTTTCCGGCGTTTTCTTTGTGATCTCAGAAAAATCCGATCCGGTCATGTTTCTTCTGGAAGGTGTATATGGGTTATACGTCTTAATTCCCATTGTAGTTCTCCTTTCTCTGATCTGGCACGTTTCCCATGCCATGAAAGTATACCCGAAGGGTATTTCAATGTTTTTTTATCACGCAAGTCTGCGTATATTCTGCTAACGGATATCTTCGTTTACCAAACGACTGCCGCGTCTGCGGCCAGACTGTTTTTACAGTCCGCTGAAAATCTCAATATCCGCACTGTCTTCCGTCAACTGGACATAAGCTTTTTTGGTAGCCGCTGTTCTTCCGACCACCATGCCGCGTCTTTTCTTCTTGCCCTTGATATTCATCGTGTTGACTTTCTCAACCTTTACTCCTTCAAACATTTTCTGAACCGCATCTTTGATCATCGTCTTATTTGCATCCGGATGAACCAAAAATACATATGTCTTATCTGCCATTGCATTCATACTTTTTTCAGTGATAACCGGTTTGAGGATTACGTCATAATATTTCAGATCTGCCATTACGCATACACCTCCTGGATGGTCTCAACAGCAGCTTTCGTCACTACCACTGTGTTATATTTCAATACGTCATATACGTTAATCGTATTCGTTAAAGCCGTTTTCACAAACGGAACGTTTGCCGCCGATTTGATCACGTTCGTATCATAATCGTTCATCACTACCAGCGCTTTCTGGATATCCAGGTTTTTCATAACCTCTACAAATTTCTTTGTCTTAATTTCATCCAGCTTTAATTCATCCAAAACGATGAATTTATTTTCCTGTACCCTGGAAGTCAGCGCCGATTTTAACGCCGCACGCTTTTCTTTTTTATTCATTTTAAATGAATAATCCCTTGGTGTCGGAGCGAATACAACGCCGCCGCCTTTCCATTGCGGAGCACGGATCGAACCCTGCCTTGCGTGTCCGGTTCCTTTCTGTCTCCATGGTTTTCTTCCGCCGCCGCTGACTTCGGAACGCGTTTTTGCTTTCTGTGTTCCCTGACGGTTGTTTGCAAGCTGCTGAACCACTGCCCTGTGTACCAGGTGTTCATTAACTTCCACGCCAAAGACAGCATCATTAAGTTCCATGGTTCCGACTTCCTTGCCTTCCATATTTAAAACAGATATTGTTGCCATCTGTAAGTCCTCCTTTCCTGCAAGCGCTATTATTTAGCTGCTTTCACTGATTCCCTGATTGTTATTAATGATTTCTTAGGTCCCGGCACCGATCCTTTGATCAAAAGCAGATTGTTTTCCGCATCTACACGTACTACTTCAAGATTCTGTACCGTCGCTTTTACATGTCCCATATGTCCCGGCATTCCTTTTCCTTTGAATACCCGGCTAGGGGAAGAACAGGCTCCGTTTGATCCCTGATGACGATGGAATTTTGAACCGTGCGTCATCGGTCCTCTGTGCTGTCCCAATCTCTTAATCGCACCCTGGAATCCTTTTCCTTTTGTGATCGCAGTAGCGTCAACCTTATCTCCGGCTGCAAAAATGTCAGCTTTAATCTCGTCTGCCAGCTTATACTCTCCGGCATTCTCAAATTTAAACTCTCTGACATATCGCTTACTGGAAACTCCGGCTTTGTCAAAATGCCCTTTTTCGGCTTTTGTCGCGCCGTGTCTGTATCTGATTTCTTTTTTACCGTTTGCGTCTTTGCTTACGATTTTGTCTTTCATATCCGCAAATCCGACCTGTACTGCATTGTAACCGTCATTTTCTACTGTCCTGACCTGTGTTACCACGCACGGTCCGGCCTGTAATACCGTAACGGGTATTAAAACGCCGTCTTCGTTGAAGATCTGAGTCATTCCGACTTTTGTGCCCAAAATAGCTTTCTTCATTCCTTTACCTCCTGTTTTCCTACAGCGGAACGCTTATCCAGCGTTCATCCTAGAACAGTCAATATAAGTGGATGCCAGGCATAACTTCTATATTTAACCTTCGAGGATTTTTACTTGCATAAATTTTTTTGTGTTGCTGATCATTTTTTTGACTAAGCTGTTTGAACCATCACTTATTTTTCATTTTGATATCAATATAGACACCGGCCGGCATCTCCAGACGGGACAACGCGTCTACTGTCTTTTGGGTCGGCGTTATGATATCGATCAGTCTCTTGTGTGTTCTCTGCTCGAACTGCTCTCTGGAATCCTTGTATTTGTGAACAGCTCTTAAAATGGTAACTACTTCTTTTTTTGTCGGAAGTGGTACCGGTCCGCTCACCTGTGATCCGTTTTTCTTTACAGTTTCAATGATTTTCTTTGCAGATGCATCCACAAGCTCATGATCATACGCTTTTAATGTGATTCTCATTACCTGACTTGCCATAAAAAAAGTCGCCTCCTTTTCGCACTTTACTTCAGTACGACAAGCGGTGACTGTACACTTTGCCGGGTGTGTCATAATGACTTGCCCGCAGTTTCTACTTATCCTTGTAGACCTTATTGTGAACAGTGACTTGTCGCCAGTTTCCTAACTTGACATTCGCTCCACGGAAAACCCGCCGTTCACGGCGGCAACCTCACGCTTCATCGCTATCATGCCACAGCACAATATAGTATACAAGAAGATTTTTGAAAAAGCAAGTATTTTTTTATTTTTATCCCCCTTATTCCTCATTGTTGCGGCAGATTGTCAAAAAAAGCCGCTGCATATGCATTTTTACACATCTGCAGCGGCTCCTTTTATGACATTAACCCTGCGGCACATAAACTGCCTGCAACAATTATTTTATTTTCAGTTTTTTACTCATACCCGCAGAGATCAGCTTTTTCTTAAATGCTTTATTTTTCTTAAGCTTTTTCGGAACTTTCACGGTCATCTTTGCACTCGTTCTTTTGAACGCTTTCTTGCCGATTTTCTTAACTGCACTGCCTTTAAAGATAACTTTCTTTCATTGTTTGCAGCCAAAAAACGCACTGCTTCCGATTTTCTTTACATTCTTTCCTATGGTTGCCTGTGTTGCCTGTGTGCATTTCTTAAACGCATTATTCGCAATTTCCGTAACGGTATATGTCTTTTTGTCAATCTGAATCGTATTTGGCACGTTAATCTTCTTTAACTTCTTATTTTTTATGCCGGCAACTTCCACCGTATTTTTTACCACGTCTGTCACCTTATACGAAATAGAATCCACCTCTTTCATGTCTCCGACTTTCACCTGTGTTTGGGGATCTTTTGGATTCTTCGCCGGTTCCCACCTCGCATACAGCGTAAAATCGGTATTCTGAGCCGTAAACGGAGTTGTTCCGTCCAACACATCTGTTTCTCCTGCCACACTCCATGTAGTCTGCATTTTATACGGAGTCGCCGTGACATGTGCCGTCCTGTCTTTTGTATCCAGTAAATATTTGATAATGGCAGCGCCGTTTCTGTTTCCAAGTGTGGATAGGTTTATCTTCTCTGCAAGATCCGGCGCAACTTTTTTTACGTCAAAAAAATTTAAATCCTGCAAGAAACCCGTTCTCTTTTGTAAATACCTTATCATCCTCATCCGCTTTTCCACAGATTGTAAACGGACGAAGCTCATTTGTGATAGCACCATTCTTATAGTCAGAGTTGCCGATCTTTCCAATAAATTCCGTTCCGTTTGAGACAAATTCTCCGTCCACGAAAAATCCCATGCTTTTTTTCGTTCCCTTGCCGTCAAACACAATCACAATATCATGCCATTTTCCTGTCCATCCGGCGTTGTTGAATCGTCCGGATCATTCTTGATTGTGAAGGAAAACTGATCTCCTTTTGTTGCAATTGCCTGTTCCTTATCTCCATCGCTTCCTGTCGGAAGTTTATCTACCCAGAGCTTACATAAAATAACAAGGGGATTATCCTCCGTTACATTAAACTGATTGGTTGTGCCTGAAGATCGATACTATCCATTAAACCCTATCAAACCTTCTTTTTTCTCAACCGTAACCGGATTCTCCTGATCTACCGCTTCCCAATGCGCTTCTCCCGTCGCAATATCGGTAATAAACGTCGGATGCTTATCATCCCTCTCTGTGTTTAACCATACTTCTGCAATTTCCGGATATTCATTTGCTGCCGGCTTCTTATACTTCATCTCCGGATGAAGGAACATACTTTCTTCCGGAAATACCTCAACCACAACCGTCCTTACACTGGCATCCTGTCCCGGGAGCGTTGTCTTAACCGTAATATTTGCTGTTCCCGTTGCAGCAGCCGTAATAAGCCCGTTTGGATCTACCGATGCAACCGTCGGATTGTCACTTGTATATTCATGTTTAACCGATGCCGAAAGCCCCTTATGCTCACTCAAGAAACTTCCGTCATCCATCTGAACAGCCGGCGTCAGAAGACGCATCTTGCCCACTTCCATATTAACCAGGCTTCCAATAGAAACGGAATCTGCCATATGCGTACAGAGAATATCGGAAGCCAAATAAGACGCCTGTACCGTCATTTTCTTTCCTTCTTCCGAAACCTCGGCAACAGCTTCCAGAGCCCGAACGTCGATACGTTTAAACAGGTAAAACTCTGCTGCCGAAATAAAGCCTCCATCTGTTGCAAGCACTTCTATACGAAGTTTTTTTATCTTCCTTGGCGCAAAATTTACTTCTTTTTTTGTTCTGTTCCTCGCCCAGATGATTTCCTGTTCATTAATTTTTGTATATGTATCGCCATCATCCTCACTGCCATACAAATTCAATTTTGTTATAATACCGTTATCGCTTCCACCGGTTGTCTGTTTTGGCACATAGATAAACCGCACAATGTCTTCCGCCTCGTCAAGCGTAATCGTGTACGTATTATTCTTATCGTCCGGTGAATTAAAATCTACCACATCCGTCTCACCCTGACCATAATTGCTATGCCACATCGTACTTTCATTTCCGTCCACTGCCCAGCTTGCCGGACCGTCTGTCGCATGTCCTTTTTTTCGCTGTCGGCTACACCCGTAAGCCTGGAAGAAGGAATTTGTCTATCGTATGAATAGCTCTGAAATTCTCCTTCTACGGCGCTTCCCAAAGCCTCCGTAAACCGAAACGGATCTCCGTCGCGCACCGTCAAAGTCGTCGTTGCCGTATACGCCGTTCCGCACCGAAAAACTTCCGTACGTTCTGCAGCAGATGTCGAAGCCTCCGGTGCCTGCGGAGAAACAGATTCGCTCCATACCGTCGTCTCCCGGTAAGGTTTGAATGAAAAATCTGCCGTAGGCTCTACCGTTTCCAGCAGTTCGTAAAGAGGCGCTTTTCCGTCATCCGGCATCGCATCCCATGCGCCCAAATCCACTGCGTCTTCAAATGCCGCCTGCTCATTTTCCTCCATTGCCGCGCCGTTGAAAAACTTTAAATCTGCCACATATCCATAGTCAGATGTAAAATTCCTTGTTGCTGTTCCTCCGCTTATCTGCGTTCCGATAGAAAACGGATCATCATAATGCGCAAGGCTTCGATAGCCTAACACCTCGCCGGCTATATCATCCACGTAAATTCTTAGACCCGTTTTACCGTCCTTTACCAGAACAATGTTATACCATTGATTCAGCCCTTTGGTAAAACAGTTCGTCATTATGTAATTTCTCCAACTGCCCCCCCCCGGGAAGTATAGAATGGAACCGCAACCCATACGACATTAGCTCCAGTGAATACTGACGATCTCCTTTTGCTATGATTACATGTCCCTGATCCTCTGTTCCCATTCTTTTCAGATATAGCTTAAAAGAAATAATCATGGCCGCATTTCCGCTTACGTCAAATTTATCATCGTTCGCTCCCGACTGAATCTGCCCGTTAAATCCCCATGCTCCATCACAATTTTCAATGACCGTCTCCCTCTGGCCTTCCACTCTTCTCATCTGCACAGGGTTTTTTGCCTTGTCTTCAAACAGACTATAATGCTCTGCTCCAACGGTTACTTTCGCAGGAACCGGAAAACTGCCTTCTCTTGGAACCGTATAAGAAATACGCGGTCCGCTCTGCACCGTATCGGCATCCCCCTTCTGCCATTACCGGCACGGAACTCAGCAGCATGGCACAGGCTAATATGCCCGATACAACTTTTCTTACTTTTATAATGCTTTCTCCTTTCTACCCCATTGTTTTATTATGCCTGATATATTCCAGACACATACATCATTATATATCCACGAAAAACGGCTTCTTTCTGACTCACCTTTCCGTTTCTCCGTTTTTCGATTCGGATCATGTACCCTTAAGACCCTGATGGATCATCCGGAGTGACTCTGACAGTTCTTTTATTCCAATCTGACCCGGAGCCGACGATTTGGATGCTGCGCCAAACGTAACGGAAGAACCGAACGTCTCGCCGCAAATTCTGCTGATCATGCCCATACCCGACATCGACATCGTAATGATCGGACATTTTGCATGATTTTTATGCATTTCTTCCGTTGCCAGAAGCAGTGATAATACATCCGCCGGCGTTTGCGGCATCACTGCTATTTTCAGAATGTCCGCACCAAGCGACTGCATGGTACAAAGCCGCCGGATCATCTCTTTTTGATCCGGCGTTCCCTGAAAATCATGGTTTGACACCACTGCAGCGATGCCGCATCTATGCGCCTCTTCTATCAGTTCCGACACCAAAGCTTCTCCGGAAAACAGTTCCACGTCAATCATATCCGCATAACCCGATTGTGCCGCCGCACGGTTCAGTGCTGTATACATCTCCGGCGAAACGCTTTTTTCTCCGCCCTCTCCGGCGGTCCGAAACGTAAACAGCAACGGCATTTCTTTCAAAAGCTCCCGAAGGTCTTTTAATATTCCGACGACGCTTTCCATATTATAAACATCCTCAAACCAGTCCGCGCGCCACTCGGCAAAATCAGCCGAGGAAGCAAGAACCTGTTCGGCTTCCTCTAAAATATCTGCTTTTGTCTTTCCGACAATCGGCGCGCAGATTTTCGGGATTCCCTCTCCGATCCTGACATCTCGTATAACGACAGGCGCCACTTTCATCTTCGATGCCCCCTCATCTCAACTCATTTCTTCCATTCGGCTCCCCTGTGAAACATCTAACCCATATGTAATACCTGTTTCATATGGTCGATCGGCATTTCTCTGCCGGTCCACAGCCGAAAAGCCTCCGCCGCCTGAAACAGCAGCATTCCCATTCCATTCATCGTTTTGCATCCGACTTCCTTTGCCAATTTCAGCATTGCCGTTTCTGCCGGTGAATACACGACATCCGTCACAATTAAATCCTGACGGAAAAAAGATTTGTCCGGAATATACGTCTGTCCTTCCCGCGGCTTCATACCCATGCCCGTCGCATTTGCAAACAGATAGGAATCCTCTATTTCCTCTTTCAGCTTATCCAGATCGGCCAAATCATACAAAGCAGCTTTACAATCCGTCTGCTCCATGATTTTATCCACCGTTTCCTGTGCGTTATCCCAGAACTTATCTCTGATATTAAATATGGAAATTTCTTTTACGCCGTCTAACGCCGCCTGAATTTGAATCGCCGTTGCCGCTCCGCCCGATCCTGCAATCGTCATTTTTTTACCGATCACGTCAATTCCATCGTCTTTTAATGCCTGCATATACCCCATGCCATCCGTAATATGACCGGTAAGTATCCCGTCTTTATTGACAATCGTATTGACTGCGCCGCAAAGCCTGGCAGCCGACGATAAATTGTCCAAATATGGAATAACAGCGGCTTTATTGGGCATAGACAGATTTGCCCCCGGCATTTTGAGCGCCCGCATACCTTTGATTGCATCTTCCAGGGTATCCTGATCAACTTCAAATGCAAGATATGCATAATCCAACCCTAAATATGCAAATGCTTCATTATGAATCGCCGGTGAGCTGGAATGACGAATCGGATATGCCATCAGTCCGATCAACTCCGTATGTCCTGTAATTCTTTCTGCCATAATTCTATATCCTCCCATTCTTATAATTTCTTATTTGCATTCTCCCACTCGTTAAGCTTCTGCATAATCTCTTCACCAATTTGAAAAACTTCTTTTCCGTCCGTTGTAATGAAAATATCCCCCGCTGCCTCATACTTTTCTTTTCTTTTTTCCAACAGCTCCGAAATATCCGATCTGAAAACAGCGTTCTTCATTCTTAGGTATGTAAGC
>BLMD01000130.1 GCA_011959925.1 Lachnospiraceae bacterium | reverse complement strand
AATTTCTCCGCTTCCCGCAATGGTCACATTTCCGTTAGCGCTGACTTCGAGCGTCGGAACGCTGGAAAGATCTGAACGGAGGGTATGCCCATTCAGGTTCAGGGTGCAACGGATGTCGATCTTGGGACGATTTGCGTAGTCCGTATTCGTCAAATCGTCCAGCAACGTAACCGTTGCGTCCTCATAGCCGCTATTATAAGCGAACACAGTATTTAAACCGTTTTTGTCCACATAAGAGGTGGTGCTGTCCTTTTCTACCCTCGCCGCGGCGGTGATGTTGACTGGCACCGTCCCTGCCGCGTCCGCCATATTGTTATTCCCCACGAATTTCGCCGTCAGGGTGATTCCCGTACCTGGGCCTCCTGCCGCAACCAGCACATCGGCGGCGCTGACGGTCATGGTGTAGGCGCCGTCCGCACCTTTGTCTGCGGGAGCGGACACCTGCGTATCACCCACAAACACCGCCATTTGTCCCGCAGTAGGATTACCCCTCAGACGTGCCGCCGCTTTGGCCGGAGCCTCCCCGGTTGCGGTGGGTGTGGCCTTGACGGTGATGGTGTCGCTGGCGGTGAAGTCTTTGGTTAGGGTATCGCCTTTGTAGGTTTGCACCTTGCCCTCACTGGTCAGGTCGGTGCCGGACTTCTGGAGCGTGATGGTTTTCGTGAACGTATTTGTATTATCGTTGTTGTTTGTATAAGTGGCGGTATAGGTCAGGTCGTCTGTCTTTGCAACCGCCAATGTCCAGCCGCTGACCGTAAAGGTCTGGCCGCAAATCGTAATGCCTTTGTCCAGCTCGCCGGACAGCTCGGTTGTCAGATACTCCGTCCTGTCCTTCCCGTCATAATAGAGATTGGTGGGGACAGAGATCATATCCGCCGTCAGATTTTCGGTGGTGAACGCACTGCCGCCGCTTAATGTGCCGCTACCGGACAGGCTGGCCCCAACGGGGATGTTCAGCGTATAGTCCCCAGGGACAGTATAGCTCCCGTCCAGGGTCACATCGCCGCAGACAGTCCCCGTGCCGTTCTCAAACACGATGGCGGTGGTTTTGTCAACGGTTGCCGTTGCAGTTGTGTTCCCGCCGTTGCCAATGGGAGCGCCCGCGTAATCGCCGCTGGAGTTCCCCGCGCCGCCTGTGGCGTCCACAATGCCGCCGGTAATGGTGACGCTGCCGGTGCCGCCGGTACAACCGCTACCGAAAGTCGTGTCCCCCAATGTGTAGCTGGAATAGTACCCACCGCCGCCGCCAATGCCCGCACCGCCTTCGCTGCCTGTGGCGTTTATTGTGCCGCCATAAATTTGGATATTGCTGCCGGCACCTCCGCCCGTAAAACCGCCACCGCCGCCGATGCCCGCGCCGCCAGATTGTATGCCAGTGGACGCCGCTGTGACGCTGCCGCCATAGATGGTGATGTTGTCGCCAGTCCCACCGGTACCTTGTTGGCTACCACCGCCGCCTATCCCTGCGCCAGAGATGTTCCCCGTGCCGCTATTGGCAGTGACCGTGCCGCCATAAATGGTGACCGTGCCGCTACTGCCGCCGTTCCCATTCCTGACAGTGCCGCCGCCGATGCCTGCGGCACCATCCCCAATGCTGCTTACTCCTCCAATAGCGTTAATCACGCCGCCGTGAATTGTGATTGTGCCGCTGTCAACCGATGCGGTGCTGCCGCCGATGCCCGCGCTGGCGTTGTTGCTATCTGCCGTGCCGGTGGCTGTCAGCGTCCCGGTGCCGCCAGACTGGGCGTAGATGGTCAGGCTGTTGCCGGTGGTCACCACAATGCCCTTTTCCGCTGTGAGGGTGCAGCCGTTCGTCAGGATCAGGTGTACCTCCCCGTTGACGGTGATGGGTTCGGAAATGGTGACGTTGCCGCTGACTGCATACCAGCCCGCAGTCCATGTGACCGCCTCGGCGCTGTTTTCAACGAGGGTACAGGTTTCGGTCTTGCTCTCATAGGTCACTTGGCTGCCGTCCCAGGACGCCTCTTGATACTCGACAGATTCCGTTATTGGGGCAGGATCGTTGGCCCCGTCCAGCGCCCCTTGCAGTTCGTAGCAGCGGGAAAGGTCGATCTGCTCCTGTTCGTCCTCTGTCAGCACTGAAAACAAAGCGAGGATTTCGTCAAGCTGCCCCCGCACCTCGTCCGCATTATCCTCCGTCACTTTATCCGGCAGGGCGGCGATCAAGTCCTCAATGGGGCAGATACGGCACTCATAAGTACACGGACTTCCTTCACTGTCCTCCGATTCCGGCTGGTAGCCGCAGGCATCGTCATGTTCCTGATGATGCTTGCAGATGCCGGTATCTTCCGGCTGTTTTGTATCTTCTTTTTCAGCTTTCCCTTTGCAGTCCGACAGGCCGGCATCCTCTGCGCCGCAGACCGGGCAGTCAGGATTGATTTGACCCTCTGTACAGAGGGTCAAACAAGAGCATTGCTCTTGTTTGATGATTCCTGTTTCCGGTTCCTCGTCGGCTTCGCCGCTGTCCTGCGGATTGCAGATTTCACACACATAGGTGCATGGTGTTCCCGGCGTACTTTCGGTGTAGCCGCACTCGCTGTCATGCTCATGCCGGCAGTCTAATTTTTCCGTAATACAGCCGCTTTCCCCATCGCAGATATGGGGGCAGTTTTCCGGCTCCCGTTCCTCTGCATTTGCCGGGGTAGCCTCGTTGTCCGATACGCTGTCCTCTGTTTCCTCTGGGTAACATTCCGGCGTATGCTCGTGGACGCACTCGGTCACTTCAATATAGCAATCTTCTGTGTGTTCGTGGCCGCATGGTGTTCCCGGCGTTTCTTCCGTATAGCCGCAATCGTCCGTATGCGCGGTGTGGTGTTCGCACAGCCCGGTTTCCGGCTGTCCTCTGTCTGCCACCGCATGAACCGGAGTTCCTGACATGGTGACGATCATCACCGCAGACAGCAGGAACGCCAGCGGCCTCCTTAACTTGTTTCTCATAAAATGCCCTCCTGATATTTTGAAAAATGTATGGTTCTCAATTCCCTGTGCCTGGATGAACCCCGCGCCCTGGGCAGGCGCTTTTTGGTTTTGGGACGGGCGGCTCACAAAGCATTTGTGTTTTGTGTCATAAGCTGCCCTCTGCGGCGCAGAAGCTGCCCAAAGGCTTTCTGCATGGCGGGCAGGGCAACAGGCTTTCGCCCAAACCAGTCCGCGTTGTAGCGGTAGGCGCGCAGGGCGAAGTCCAGGTCAGAAAACCAGAAAATCCGCGCCTTTGGCCGTTCCTCCCGCAGCAGTTCCACCACCTCCAGGCTGAACGTGCCGTCCTGCGCCACAACAAACAGGTCAAAATCCGGCCCGTCCCGCACCATGCTGCAAAAATCCTCCTGTCTGGCATAGGGGACGATCTCCGCAAAACGCAGGTATTCCCTGGCGCACCGGTCAAGCTGCCCTGCCAGCGCTTTCAGCTCTCCGGGGTTTTCATTATAAAGTGCAATCCTCAATCCGGCTCCTCCTTTCCGCAGTATATAAAAATGAAAAAATGGCATCAAAAAAACCGACCCTTTTAAGGAATCGGTTATATATTTAGCATAGCGTTTTTCCCGTTCTTGTCAATAGGCTCTGCATGAGATGTCAAAAATCTGCATGAGATGTAGGTCAGGACGCTGAAAATATGGTATAATGGGTCTTGACAAACGAAGTCTTTTGTGTTAGGAGGCGAAAATGATGCGAATTGCCATTGCAGACGACCTTTCCGCAGACGCTGGGAAACTGCGGGAATTTATCTGCCGCTGGGCGCGGGAGCAGGGGATTGTCCTGGTTCCGGCCCCGGCAGTTTTTGAAAGCGGCGAAGCCCTGCTTGCAGGCTTTGCCCCGGACACCTTTGATGTGATTTTTCTGGATATTTATATGTCCGGCATGACCGGCATGGAAGCGGCGAAAAAAATCCGGGAGCAGGACGATGCCTGCCAGCTAATCTTTACGACAACCACCAAGGAATTTGCTGTGGACAGCTATGATGTGGCGGCGGCATTTTACCTGGTCAAGCCCTATTCCTATGAAAAGCTGGCACAGGCCCTGACCCGGTGCGGGGCAAAGCTTCTGGAACAGAACCAGTGTGTGATGGTTCCGGGCGCGGCAGGACAGCAGCCGCTCCTGCTTCACCAGATTACCCATACGGAATACTGCGGACGCTGTGTGGAAGTCCATATCACCAGCGGGGAAAAGATAACCGTCCCCATGCGGCAGGCGGATTTTGCGGCTTTGCTGCTGGACTATCCCTATTTCTGTGACTGTACGCGGGGCGTCCTGGTCAATTTCGAGCAGGTGGAGGAGCTGCTGGCTGACCGTTTTCTTTTGAAAAACGGGACAGCGGTTCCAATCAGCCGGTTAAAATACCGGGAGGTGCGGGAACAGTTTCTCGCTTTTACTTATGCCCGGATGAGAGGAGGGCATTAGAGATGGGAAATGATACCGTTCTCCGCCCTATGCTGGAGCTTTCGGTTATAATCCCCGGCGCTGTTTTGTGTTATCTGCCCATGAAAGGACACCTGAATGGAAAGGGCAGACGGATCGCTTTGTGGGGAATCCCCGCTCTGTTGCTGTGGGCTGTTGCGGGCGGCGCTGCCTGTTACAGATTCCAGTGGGATACGAACCTCTGGCTGGTTCCCTCGCTGGCGCTGTCTGCCCTGTTTTACTGCCGGACAATCACGCTGTCTTACTGGAAAACCGTCAGCGTATTTCTGGCGGTCTGCGGGACGTTTTCCACTTTGAGAAATCTGGCAGTCCTGGCGGACGCCCTGCTTTCGCCCAAAAGCGGCCCTGTGGTTTTTTCTCTGGGCGGGGCAGCGGCCTATGCCCTGTTTTGCTGGACGCTGCTGGGGCTTATGTGGTATCCGGCCACCCATGCCGCAAGATGGCTTCTGGATGAAATTGAAATGCCGGGGACATGGTATGTATTCTGGATTCTTCCGGTGGTGTTCCTGAGCCTGAACATTGTCATGCGGCCCCAGGAATATTCCACTCTTTACACAAACCGGGTTATGATGTTTTATCCGGTTCTGATGCTGGCGCTTCTGGCGCTGCTGCTGTTTTGTTACGCGCTGTTTTACTGGATGGCAAGGGGGCTGACAAAGAATATGCGTCTGACGCAGGAGAACCGTTTTTTGCAGATGCAGGCCGCCCAGTACCGCATCCTGCAAAAGAGCATTGAGGACACCCGGCGCGCCCGCCATGATCTGCGCCAGCATTTCAAGGCATTGCAGGGCTGTGTGGAGAGCGGTGATATAGACAGGGTTGCGGAGTATGTGAAAGCCTATGGGGAAAGCCTGCCGCCGGATGCAGTCCGCCGGTTCTGCAAAAATTATGCGGTGGATGCCGTACTGCATTACTATGGGGAGCAGGCGGTGAGGCAGCAGACCGATATGGAGGTTTCTGTCCAGATGGAGGAAGAAACCATCATCCCACAGCCGGAGTTCTGCGCCCTTTTGGGGAACCTGCTGGAAAACGCCATTGATGCCTGCGCCGGTTCCAAAGCGCCCCGCATCATTCGCCTGCATATCCGCCAGCAGGGAAAGCAGGCCCTTTATCTGACGCTGGACAATACCAGCGACCAGCCGCCAAAGTCCGATGACGGGCGGTTCCTTTCCTCCAGTCACGATGGCTTTGGCGTTGGGACGGAATCGGTACGGGTGACTGTGGAGCGTTACAGCGGCGATACCCGCTTTGAATGGAAAGACGGGATGTTTTATGTTTCGGTCATGTTATCTGCTCAAAACAAGCCTTGACAGATACCCCAAGCCTCCGAAGTGCGTGGGTTGTCCCAGAGTGCGGGACAACGTGGCAAGCAATGCCCCAGGATAGCCATCCGGCTCCTGGCGCTGCTTGTTGGGGATTCCCCAAGCCCCTTTGAACACAGAATTTCATTCTGTGGCTGCGCGTTCCTGCGGAACGCTTTTTACCGGCCTGCGGCGGTGAGAAAATGCGAAAAAACAGGCGCGTCAGCGGTCCTGCCCCTGTTCCTTTTCCCGGTCATTCTGGCGTTCCTCCCCATATCCCATCAGCCGGTCCACGTTGGCTTTTGCGGCCAGCAGTTCCCGCATTTCCTCGCGGGAGCGCCGGTACTCGGCATAGTCTTTTTTCTTTCCTTCCAACAATGTTGCGTACTCGGCCTGCAAGCTCTTGACGGTGGGCAGCTTCTTGATACCCAAATCGTCAAATGCCTGTTTTGCCGCCTTGTGGAGCAGAATATCCGCTTCATGTTCCGCTAAAAATTTCTTGGAATACCCCGCCTTGCGGTAGGCCGCATAGACCTCGCGGGTTTTCACATAATTGATGATGTGGGTCCGCAGTACGGCTATCTCCGCCATGCGGGTTTCCGCCGCCTTGATCTGCGCCGACAGCTCATTGTGGCGGGTGGTAGCAGCAGCCGCTTTTTCTTCCAAGACTGCATATTCCAGCAGGCCATGCTCGGTGAGGTAGTTCATCGTCTGCGCCATCTGTTTCAGATTGAATACCTTTGCCCAGCGCGCATAGCCAGCGCCTTTTCCGGCCTGCAATTTTGCCTGAATATCCACCAGAAGATTGACCTTGGGAGTGGGAGTTGAAACCGCGTCTTTTCTGCGGGGCGTATGCTGCTTTTCTCCGGCAAGGACCGCCCGTATTTCATCTTCGCTGTACCCTTGTCCCAGCTTTTCATCCATGCGGGCAACATTCTTCCAGCCGGGGGCTTTGAGCCGGATTGCCTGTCCCCGGCGTGACACCTCACAACCCATTTCCGCAAGCAGCTTTAACAGAGCGTCAAAGTCAGCCGGTTTCTGTTCCAGCGCCTGGTCGATCATCATGCGGAGCTGTTCCCGGTGGGAGGGCTTTGCCTGATCCCCCAGCCATTTGTTGTAGCTTTTTCCATGCGGTTTTGGGTCCTCTACAATGGAATAGCCATTCTCAACGCAGATGGTATCATTCAGCCGCCGGACCGCGCGGGTGCTGCCCCAGAAGTTTCGGAATTTCCGGTCACAGTTCACATTGACTGCGTTCCAGATGATGTGGTTATGGATATGGGATTTGTCGATATGGGTGCAGACCACAAAGGCGTGATTTCCCTTGGTGAACCGCTTTGCAAACTCCACGCCCAGCCGGTTGGCTTCTTCCGGGGTGATCTCACCGGGGACAAAGGACTGCCGGACATGGTAGGCCAGCACATCGTCCGCGCCCCGTACCCGTCCAGTGGTGGAAATGTACTCACGTTTTGCCAGCAGAAACTCGGCGTCGGCTACCCGGCTGTCACACGCAAAGCCGGTGACGAGCCTGCCGTTGTCTGTCTTTTGTGGGTTGGCTACATAGTCGATAATGTCACTGACCGCCTGGCTTTCGGTGCGGCCTTTGCCGGTGTGCAGCGGCATGATGCGTGTGGTTGCCATGATGGAATCCTCCCTCCATAACAAAACGGCCTGCATACGCAGACCGCTTGTTTCTTTTTATTCAACATTTTTATATCGAATTACCGGAATTTGTTTGACCTTTTTTCCAATGGTCCGGCGTTCTAACGCAAAAACCATATCGCTGGTGCGCTCAAAAAATCCGATGTCCTTTTTCCAGCTCATGCTGCATTTACAATGCTGCAAGCCGATAAACTGCTGTTTCATTTTTCTGCCGCAGCCGGGGCAGACTTTATTACTGGCTCCCATATTATTCTTCCAGCTTATAAAAGCTGTCCAGGTTCAGCTCCCGTTTCAATTCTTCTTCTGATGGCAAATAAGTAAAATACTTAGACGCAAATATTTGATGATTATCTTCCGGCAGCGTGTATTTTACAATGGAATCCCCTTTGTCCGCACAAAGAACAATGCCAATCGGTTGTGAATCCCCCTCATTCATCATTTCACGGGTATAATAATTCACATACATTTGCATTTGTCCTAAATCCTGATGGGTCAGCTTGCCCATTTTCAAATCTATGAGGACAAAGCATTTCAGAATATAGTTATAAAAAATCAGGTCGATGAAAAAGTCCTGTCCATCCAGTGTAAACCGCTTTTGGCGCGCCACAAATGAAAAACCGCGTCCAAGCTCTAAAAGAAAGTGCTGAAGGTGGTCGATCAGGGCTTGCTCCAATTCGCCCTCATACACATGGGTGTCCGGCTGAATCTGCAAAAACTCCATCACATAGGGGTCCTTGATAATTTTTTCATATTCCGGTTTTGGCTCGGTAGACTGGATTTCTTTTGCTACAAGTGATTTATCCTGACTCGCTAAAATGCGTTGGTAGTACATGGTGTTGATCTGCCGTTCCAGTTGCCGGACACTCCACGCAGATTTTACACATTCTTCCGCATAGAAAGTCCTTGCCTGCTCGTCTGGCACACGCATCAAAAGCCGGTAGTGGGACCAGCTCAATTCGCTCCACAGTGTGGAGCGAATTGGAAAGGTGCAGTAAAATTGCCGCATATTGCGTAATCCCTGAACACTAAAACCCTTTCCAAATTCAGCAGTCAGCTGTTCAGACAAATATTGCAGCAGCTTCTTTCCATACTCGGCCCGGTCATTTTCCCCACACGCTTTATAAATTTGTTCGCCTATTTCCCAATAGGTGATTACCATAGTGGAATTTACCGCCGCGCTTAAACGGTGCTGCGCGGAAACAATCGAATTGCGGATAGAATGATAGGTCTGTGCCGCATTTTGGTTAATCTGCAAATCGTGATTCAATTTTGCTCCCTCCTTGCCTATGGACGATTATACCACGAAACCACCAAAAAACAAATGCCCCAAATATCTTGCTGTCTTTTTCATAAAAGCTGCACTTGTTCTCATTGGAGATCGTCAAAAGCCCGCAGTAATGGGACTATGACAATTTAACAGACGGTGTCTGGCATTTTCATAAACCGGATAGAACGCCATCATAACTGATGGGAAACATCCCCCATTAACTTACCCCACTAACATCCCCCATTAACTTACCTCATTATTGTTTCAGATATTTTACTCGAAAACTTTTCATTTGATTTACACTCGCCGCAGATTTTACAGTAATGCCCGCGCTTTTTCATTCCGCCTCACCGTCCTCTGTCAGAGCATACAAACGGTGGACCGCACCCATAACGGTGTTCCATTCCAGATCAGCCGCATAGGAAAATTTCTTGCGATAAGCGGACCAAAGCGCCTGCATCGCATGGCTGTTTTCTACTTCGGAAAACACTTCCTTCGCCTCTTTCAAATGCCCCTCCGTCCCACGCTTGCGGGCAGTAGCAAGGAGCGCGTGGCGGAGAATATCGGAATCCAGCGTTTTTCCGTGAAGCTGTTCCAAAATGTAGAGGTCATAAAAATCCCTCATGCGGGTGTTTGTTATGGTCCGGGCAATCATTGTTTCCAGCTTTTCCGCAAGTACGGTTTCCAGATTGTACGCCCAAATATCAATGGAGCGTTCCTCCAGCATAAGCCGGAAGCTGTACCGGACTGCCCTTGGCGTAATCACATCCCCGGTAGAAATATCAATTTTCAGCGGCGTCACCACTCCGTCAAAAACAGTGGCCATGCTGACCCGAATCCCCGGATACTCGGCCTCGTCCATGATTTCCGAAATGCTTTTCACCTGGAACTCCACTCCGTCCTCAATGGGGACTGCTATGATGGAGGACATCAGATTTTCAATGTCCTCCACATTCACGCTGGCTCCTCTGACGGTTGCGTCTAAATCCATTGTAGACCGGGCATCCAACCCTACCATTGCGGCAACCAGCATCCCGCCTTTCAAAATAAAGTTATCCCGATATTCAGAAAGGGAAATACGTTCCAGGAAACGCTCCATCATATAGTTCCGCATCAAAATCTGTGCGTCCGCCGATTTCTCCTTTGCGAGATTGCGGATCAAATCTTTCAGCTGCCTTGCTGTCTTTATCATAATAGCACCTCCAAATACTGCCGCAAAATTTTTTCAACCCGGAACAGCCCTGCATACTGCATCAGCCTCCGCAGGTTTTTCTCTTTCCTGCGGGCGTACATTTTGAGCGCCCCTTGAAATGTCTGCATCTCAATGCTGCTCCGGCAGCGAAGCAGGTCGCAGATGGTCCGCTCCATATCATAAGCCGGAACCGTATGCCCGAAAGGGGTTCGAGCCGTACTCTTTCCGACGTCATGCAGCTCCGGTTTTATGGTGTAGACCAAAATCCCGTCCGCTTTCAATCTGGTCGTGCTGTATCCCCGTCTGACGGTAATGGAATAGGGGGAAGGCTCCCGGTCGGTCAGATCATGGAAAAACAGCGCCGTTTCATGAGAAAAAATCCCCTGGCTGCATCGTAAATGGAGCAGGTACATCCCATCGACCCAGGCATCCGGCGATACATAAACCCCATGTGCCGCCTGTTCCAATTCTTTTTCCTTCACATAGTTGTAAAAAACGGATTTTGGAATTCCCCGTTTCACCACCTCTGATGTTTGGAGCATACCGTGTTGTCCCTCTAAAATCGTGTCCAGCTGTTCAAACTGTGTCATGCCCTCACTTCCTTTCGCGCTACTATTATACATGATTGTAGCACGAAAGTAAATAGCGGCAAAAAGAAAAAGCGGAGGAAGGCGCGGCGAAGAACGCCGTTCCTCCCTCCGCAGATGGGGCAGATTGTCCGGTCAGGAGAGCTATTTTTAACCACTAAAAATTGGGTGAAAATGGCTCTCGTTGTGTCAAATCAGGTCAAACTATATCAGCTTGTTTGGGTATAAGAAAACCCCGGAAAACCTTGATTTTCCGGGGTTTTTGAGCAATTTTGATACGGTTTGAACAGCCGATTATCGCTTGCTGAACTGGGGCGCGCGACGAGCCGCCTTGAGGCCGTACTTCTTTCTCTCTTTCATTCTCGGATCACGGGTCAGATATCCGTTGGATTTTAAAATCGGTCTGTAATCAGCGTCTGCTTCCAGTAAAGCTCTTGCGATTCCATGGCGGATTGCTCCTGCCTGACCTGTATATCCGCCGCCCTTTACGTTTACAAGCACGTCAAATTTATCAACCGTCTCGGTTGCCACTAACGGCTGGCGCACGATAACTTTTAAAGTCTCAAGACCCAAATATTCGTCAATGTCTCTTTTATTGATCGTTACTTTGCCTGTTCCTGGTACCAAATATACTCTGGCAACAGATGATTTTCTTCTTCCTGTTCCGTAATATCTTGTATTAGCCAATGTTATTTACCTCCTTACCGATTAAAGTGATAACGCTTCTGGTTTCTGAGCTGCATGCTTGTGCTCCGGACCTGCATATACAAATAATTTCTTATACATCTGTCTTCCCAACGGTCCTTTCGGAAGCATTCCCTTTACTGCAAACTCAAGTACGCGTTCCGGATGCTTTGCCAGCATTTCTTTCAATGTGGTTTCTTTCATACCGCCTACATAATCGGAATGACGGTAGTAAATCTTCTGCTCCATCTTCTTGCCGGTTACTTTCACTTTTTCTGCGTTCACTATGATCACATAGTCTCCCGTATCCAGATGCGGCGTAAAAATTGCTTTATTCTTTCCTCTCAATACCTTGGCAACTTCGGATGCCAAGCGTCCTAATGTCATTCCATCAGCGTCAACTACATACCATTTTCTTTCAACAGCTGCAGTACTGGGCACAAATGTTTTCATTGGTTTACCTCCTTGAAATTATCAAAACTGCATGTTTTATCATCGGCTAAAAGAATCCCGTATGTCCGGACGTTATTCCAGAAGCCATTTTCTATAGTTTCAATGCTCGCCGGGGCTTTGGCTTGCATCTCTATATCTTTTTTATATCTTTACAGACTTTAACAGTATATTACACGTTTCCGTGTGTGTCAAGGTTTTTTTGAACTTTTGCATCCCGCAGAACCTGCTCCACGCAAACAATTCGAAGCACAGACCCATACAAAAAGCTCCGCAGAAAATTCATGCGGAGCTTTTCTTGTTTGATTGGAATGCAAAAATCTGCAATTAGCAAACGCCCTGGGCAATCATTGCAGTCGCTACTTTTTCAAAGCCCGCAATATTTGCTCCCATAACGTAATCTCCCTCGTGACCATAGCGTTTCGCAGCGTCGTCGATATTATGATAAATATCTACCATGATCTTCTGAAGTTTGGAATCCACCTCTTCAAATGTCCAGCTTAACCGTTCGCTGTTCTGGGACATTTCAAGCGCGGAAGTTGCTACGCCGCCGGCATTTGCAGCTTTGCCGCCGATAAACCATACTCCGTTTTCCTGCAGATACTTCGTCGCATCGATGGTCGTAGGCATATTCGCGCCCTCGCAGACTGCTTTACAGCCGTTTGCCACTAACTGTTTCGCGTCTTCGATCAAAAGTTCATTCTGCGTTGCACACGGAAGCGCGATATCACATTTGATCTGCCATACGCCGCGTCCCTCATGATATTCGGCATTCGGTCTTGCCGCCGCGTATTCCGTCAGGCGGGCACGTTTCACTTCTTTGACTTCTTTTAACAGTGCAACGTCGATTCCGTCCGGATCATAAATCCATCCGGTAGAATCCGAACACGTTACGACTTTTGCGCCCATCTGCTGTGCTTTCTGCGTTGCATAAATGGCAACGTTTCCAGCGCCGGAGATTACGACGGTTTTTCCCTCCATGGATTCTCCATGGCATTTCATCAGCTCCTGCGTAATATAAAGCAGACCGTATCCGGTAGCTTCCGTACGGGCCAGTGAACCGCCGTAGGTAAGTCCCTTACCGGTCAAAACGCCTTCGTATGTGCTCTTAATTTTTTTGTACTGTCCAAACATATATCCGATTTCTCTTGCGCCCGTTCCGATATCTCCGGCAGGAACGTCGACATCCGCTCCGATATATTTGCAAAGCTCTGTCATAAAGCTCTGGCAGAAGGCCATAACTTCTCTGTCGGATTTTCCTTTCGGATCAAAGTCAGCACCGCCTTTGCCGCCGCCGATCGGAAGACTTGTCAGAGAATTTTTGAAAATCTGCTCAAATCCAAGAAATTTGATAATTCCTGTATTTACAGACGGATGCAGGCGAAGCCCCCCTTTGTAGGGTCCGATTGCATTATTAAACTGAACCCTGTATCCTGTATTGACCTGTACCTGTCCTTTATCGTCTACCCACGGCACACGGAATTTGAACTGTCTGTCCGGTTCTGTCAGTCTTTCTAAAAGCGCCTCTTTACGGTATGTTTCTTCATTTGCATCGATCACCGGCCTTAAAGAATCCAGCACTTCTTCCACTGCCTGCAAAAATTCCGGCTCCGACGCATTTTTCGCCTTTACTCTCTCGAGTACTTCATCAACGTAGCTCATTTTCACGATCTCCTTTTTAATCATATTTGTACATAAACAATATCTTTTTGACGTCTGCCGCCCAGAAGACAATTTGTGCACCGACATTATTTTAGTATGAAACAGGGCGTTTGGCAATATTTTTATTTATTTTTTTAATTATTATGATCCAAACGCTGCCGACTTCCAGTCAGGAAAATATTTCAATCGTGTCCTTTGCTGTTTCCTGTTTTCTCCTGTATTTTAGACATCATAAAATTACATTTCCTATTTTTCTATTCTGCAATGATTTTTGTCTTGTTCTCATAAGCCATGTATCCCATATGAATCAATAACGTGACCACATCATCTGCGGAGTTAAATGAAGTGGTATCATTTTGAAAAAATTCCACATCAATACTACACCGCTGACCTCCCAACATGTCTGCAATCAATTGTCTTAATCCATCAAAGTCCATTGCAATATACATCATGAAAGACTCATAAGTCTCTGTTCCTGACCAATAATTTCCGAATTCCCTGCTATCTACAGCCTAAATGACAGAATTGGGACTATCAACATGCCCTACCTTTTCAAAATAATACCCATCATACCATCTTTTTATCTCTTTAAATGGCACATCGTGCTTTTTACAAATAATCCTTACTTCTGTCTCTGTCAATCCAACGTATTTTGCCATCTGTCTGGAACTAAGCATCGTATGCTCTCGGAAATTATTCAGAGCCGACTGTGTGCCGTATTTTTTAACCGGCAAAATCCCTGTAATATATGCATGATTTTTGCTTAGTAAACCTTTACGCTCTCCGCCTTCTATCCTTCACCTTACAATACACCACAGCCACCGCCGTACTCACAAATGTCGCCACAATCGCAGGAGCAATGATCCCCGCCGGGTTTACGCTCCCGTACTGCTGCCTGTACGCAATCATATTCACAGGTATCAGCTGCAATGACGAAATATTAAGTATCAAAAACGTACACATCTCATTGCTGGCGACTCTGCCAGTCTTTCCACCAGCCGCCAGTGGATTCATACCTCTGCTTTTTCCTGTATCTCCCTGCCTTTTTCCTGGGCTGACAGAAACATTCCCACTCTCTGTCAGATACTCCGGATTTCCCCGTTCCGCCTCCAGCTTCGCCAGTTCCTCCATCGCCTTCAACCCCGCCGGCGTCGCCGCCCATCCGAGCCCAAACACATTGGCAATCATATTCGCCGCAATAAACTCATTCGCCGGGTGCTCTTTGGGAATTCCCGGAAACAAAAACCGCAGAAACGGCGTCATTCTGCGCGCCGCCCCTCTGACGATTCCGGCATGTTCCGCAATCCGCATAATACCTACCCAAAACGACATAATCCCCATCATCGTAATGCAAAGCGCCACGGCCTCTTTGGCGGAACCGATCGCCGCCTCTGTAACCTCCGGCAGCGTCCCGTTAAACGCAGCAAATACTACTCCGATCACGATCATACATCCCCATAAATAATTCATAGCAGTCTTTCTTCTTACTTTCCGTTTCTTTCTATAGCTTATGCCGCCGCTTCTATTCGTATGAGCCGCAGATTTCTGTTTCATAAACCCATGCCGGTTTTCATATATTGCTGTAAAACAACCTTTCCGAGGAATTGCTTTGCTACAGATATTAAAAAAACGAATTCTTGCCGGCTGCCTTGCCCTAACCGTCCTGACGGTTTCCTGTTCGGGCTGCCGCACGCCTTCCCATCTCTTTTCCTCCGTAAAACTTCCAAAAGAGCAGCGTTCTTTTGACAATTATACCGAGAAACTCTTTACCGAGGAATTGCGGCAAAACACAATTCACCTGCACTATACGCTTGCCGACCCAAAGAAGTTCGGTATCGACAGTCATAAAATTTCCCTGGGCTCGCTTTCCAAAAAAGATTGGGAAACCTCCGCCTCTTCGGCCGAAAATATTTCCGCCGCTCTCGACGGATTTCAATATGAAGCGCTTGATACCAAACAGCAGCTGACGCACGATATTTTAAAGGACTACTGCGAACAAACGCTTTCTTCCTCCGATTTTTATTATTACGAGGAACCGCTGCGCCCAACGACCGGCATACAGTCCGAACTCCCCATTTTACTGGCCGAATATGCCTTTCAGGATCCCCGTGATGTGACGGACTATCTTGCCCTGCTCACCTGCATAGAAGATTACTTTTCACAGATCGCACGTTTTGAAGAAGAAAAATCCAAAGAGGGTCTGTTTATGTCCGACTATGCGGCGGATGCCGTCATCAAAGCCTGTCGCACATTTACCGAGCATCCGAAGGAAAACTATCTGATCGACACGTTTCAAACCCGCATTGATTCCATGAAAAATCTATCGGAGGAAAAAAAGAAACTCTACAAAGACCAAAACCGCTCTCTCGTGGAACATGCGGTTATCCCGTCCTATCAAAAACTCGCGGATACGCTGAAACGTTTAAAAGGAAGCGGCGCAAACGACGCCGGATTATGCCGGTTTCCGAAAGGAAAACCCTATTACGAATCACTCGTCCGCCACAGTACCGGCTCAGAAAAAAGCATCAAACAGCTGCAGGAAATGACAAAACGGCAGCGCAGCCTGGATCTTGCGGCGCTGCAGAAGCTGCTTGCCGAACATCCGAACCTTGCGGCGTCCAAAGAACCGGAACTGATCCAAAAAGAGCCGAAAGAAATGCTGGACCATCTGCTGCAGGCAATTCAAAAAGATTTTTATCCGGCGGCAGACAGTTCTTACCAGCTCAATTACGTCCATAAATCCTTAGAGGGAACGCTCGCTCCGGCATTTTACCTGACGGCTCCGATCGACGATATCAGCCGCAATGTCATTTATTTAAACAAAGGCAGCCAGTATTCGGGCATCCAGCTCTTTACGACGCTCGCACATGAAGGTTTCCCCGGGCACCTCTACCAGACGACCGGATCTGCGCAGGCAGGCCTGGCGCCCATCCGCGCTCTGCTCAATTACCCCGGTTACGTCGAAGGCTGGGCGACATATGTAGAGATGCTCTCTTATCAATATGCGGGGCTTACGGAAGACATGGCGGAACTTCTGATGCGTAATCAATCCGCTCTGTTAAGCCTCTATGCATCGATCGACATGGGCATCCATTACGACGGCTGGAACTTAGCAGACACCATTGTATTCCTGAAAAATTTCGGGATTACAAACCGCAGTACGATACAGAGCATGTATGAACTGATCGTAGAAGAACCGTCGCATTATTTAAAATATTATATTGGATATCTGGAATTTCTGGAATTAAAAGAATATGCAAAAGACATGCTGGGCAGTGCATATTCCGACCGCAATTTCCACCAGGCGGTGATTCGGATCGGACCCGCGCCATTTAAGATTGTAAAAAATTATTTCAAAGATTTCTATATACAAGAAAATCCTTAGCGAATAACCGCTAAGGATTCTCCTCTGCCAAAAGTAAGGCGGCATACACGTCCCGTTTGCTGATTCCTCTGTCTTTTGCCGCCGCTTTCATTGCCGCTTTCCGGTCAAGCCCCTGCGCCTCATATTTCGCCACATGGTCCTCTATGCGGATGGCCTCCCATGCCTGCGCTTCTTCCCGGAAAATCTCCCGGCGGCTTTTTCCCTCAATCACCAGGACAAATTCACCTCTGGGCGCCTCTTTTCGGTAATATTCCTCCGCTGCCAAAAGCGTCGTCTTTCGTTTTTCTTCAAACTTCTTCGTCAGCTCTCTACAGACGGTAACCGAGCGGTCCCCCAGTGTCTCGTACAAATCGTGCAGCGTCCGGCAAAGGCGGTGCGGCGCTTCGTATACGATCAGCGTTCTGGTTTCTTTTTCCATTTCTTTTAATACTTCTGCCCGCTCTTTTTTATCCCCCGGCAAAAACGCTTCAAATGCAAACCGGCGTGTTTTCTGCCCCGACATGGTAAGCGCCGCGATACAGGCGCAGGCGCCCGGAAGAGCCGTCACTGCAATGCCCTCTTCATAACAGATCGATACCAGCTCTTCCCCCGGATCGGATATCCCAGGCGTTCCGGCATCCGTAATCAGCGCAATGTTTTTTCCCGCTTTCAATTGTTCCACCAGCTGATATGCCTTGTCGATTTTGTTGTATTCATGGTAGCTTGTCATCGGCGTTTTGATCTGAAAATGATTCAAAAGACGAATGGAATTGCGGGTATCTTCCGCTGCGATTACATCCGATTCTCTCAAAACCCGCAGCGCCCGCAGCGTAATATCCTCCAGATTTCCAATCGGAGTCGCGCATAAATATAAGGTTCCTGCCATACCGTCCTCCTTTTCGGTACTGCTTCTGCCATTTTGGGGGCAGACATTCCCGCTTGATTCCATCATGTTTTTATACATGTCTTAATACCCGTAGATCTCGTAAATCTCATCCGTATACACGCCGGCTTCCCGATACACGATCAGCGGCTTCTCCACCGTAAGCCTGGAATTTCCGCCCCGCAGCCCTTCCAGCAGAACCATATTCGGTTCTTTATCCACAAACGGATATACCAGCTGCATCCGCTTGGGCTCCAGCCCGCAGGATACCATCTTGCTTAGAATCTCCGCCAGGCGGAACGGTCTGTGTACCATATAAAATCTTCCGCCTGGTTTCAGCAGTTTGGCGCTTTGCGATAATACGTCATCCAGCGTACAAAAGATTTCGTGCCTTGCCGCCGCTTTTGCCGCATTTGCAGAAGAAATCCCGTGACTGTCGATCATATACGGCGGATTGGTCGTCACAACATCAAAAGAAGATGCCCCAAATAATTCGGAAGCATCTTTCAAATCTCCGGTCACAATATCGATCCGTTCGGTCAGCCCGTTTAAGGCGACGCTGCGCGCCGCCATATCTGCGCTTTCTTCCTGGATTTCAATCCCTGTAAAATGCTCCCCCTGCGTTTTCGCTTCCAGCAGAATCGGGATAATGCCTGTCCCTGTTCCAAGATCTAAGACCCGTTCCCCTTTTTTTACCCTTGCAAACCCGGAAAGCAGCACAGCGTCCATGCCGAAACAAAATGTTTCGGGATTTTGAATGATCACGTAGCCGTTTCGATGCAGTTCATCCAAACGTTCTCCCGGCTTTTGATTATTTTCCGTCGTCAATTTTCGACTTTCCTCCGTTATCTTCCAATGCCGCCAGCTCTTTTAACTCCGCCGCGGATATTTTCACGTCTTTCCTGCGCCTGGAACGGAATTTCAGCTCTTTTACTTTATATTCCCTCGCTTCTTTCTCATCTTCCAGCTCCACCACAACTTTGACTAACTGCCGCAGTACATTGACGCTCTGCACAACTCCCTTTAATCCCTCCGGCGTCGTCACATGGTCGCCGATCACCGGCAGGCGGCTGTTCAGATATTCATATGTTTCCTGCTCGTTTTTCAGGCAGCACATCAGCCTTCCGCAGACACCGGAAATCTTAGTCGGATTTAACGAAAGATTTTGTTCTTTCGCCATCTTAATGGATACCGGAACAAATTCTGAGAGGTACGTATGGCAGCAAAGTCCCCGTCCGCAGATTCCCACGCCGCCTAAAATTTTCGTCTCGTCCCTGACGCCGATCTGCCGCAGCTCGATTCTGGTCCGAAACACTGCCGCCAAATCTTTGACCAGTTCTCTAAAATCAATCCGCCCGTCCGCCGTAAAATAAAACAACAGCTTGTTATTATCAAACGTATACTCCGCTTCCACCAGCTTCATTTCCAGCTTATGCCTGCCGATTTTATCCAGACAGATCGCAAACGCCTCTTTTTCTTTTTCCCTGTTCTTTTCCACAATCTTCTCGTCTGCTTCCGTCGCGATCCGGATCACGGATTTTAACGGCAGGACGACCGAATCGTCCTCCACTTCCCGCGGAGACAAAATTACGGTTCCCATTTCCACGCCGCGCGCTGTCTCTACGATCACATGGTCTCCGGCTTTCATGTTTTGCTTAGCCGGATCAAAATAATATACTTTACCGGCATTACGAAACCGGACTCCAACGACTTTTGTCATGTCAATTCTCCTTTATTGTCAATAGTAAAAGCTCAATCACAAGCTCAAAGTTCACGTTTGCGCGAATCCTCGCCTTGGCTTTTTCCAGCCCTTCCAACACCGTTTCGATCCCTTCATAGGAACTCCGGCTCGCCGCTTTTTTAATCTCATAGATCTCATCCTGAAAAATCAGGCGGTTCACATCTGCGGTCGCCTTATATAAAAGAACATCCCGGTACCAGATCATCATCAGGTCAAAATAATCTTCGATTTCCAGTTTATATTCCGTAATCTGTCTGACTGCCTGCGACATTTCATACAGATCGATCTCCTTTAAGCGTTTTAAAAGCTGCAGCGCCGACTTCTTCATTTCGTTAAAATCTTCGGACCCTGCCAGTCGAATCGCCTTGCCTACATTCCCCTGCGCAAATGCCGCGCAGATATCCGCCTGATAATCCGGAACACCCTTTTCTTTCATGAGAAAACGCCGGATTTTCTCATCCTCTATGGCCCTAATATCCAACCGCACGCAGCGGGACAAAATCGTCGGCAGAAATCCGTCCGCATTTGTTGTAAGCAGGCAGATCACGGCATATGCCGGCGGCTCTTCGATCGTTTTCAGCAGCGCGTTCTGCGCCTGGACGTTCATTTTTTCCGCCTCGTTGATGATATAGATTTTATATCTGCTTCTGTAAGGTTTTAATATGATATCGTCATTGACCTGCCTGCGGATCTCATCGACGCCGACCGTATTCGGTTTTTCATGGGTAACATAAATAATATCCGGATGATTTCTGCTTTTGGCCTGTTTACAGGAGCGGCATTCCCCACAGGGACGCTCTCCTTCTCCTTCGCACTGCAGCGCGGCGGCAAACGCCTCCGTCAGCAGCATTTTTCCGGACAAGTCCGGCCCGTTTAAAATATACGCATGGCTTACCTGTCCTCCGGCGATCACATTGCGAAAATATTCTATGATTTTTTCATGCCCGATTATCTTTGAAAAATCTCTCATCTAACTCCCCTTTATGTAAATATATCCAACAGCAGCCCCCGGATTTCTCCGATCTTCTCCAATATGCCAAGGTGATCTTTTTCGTCTTTCACCAGCTCGCCCGCCAGTTCATCCAGATTAGCATCCACCAGCCGGATAATGCCGTACACACGATGCCTTCCTCTTCTGTCCAGAAAATTTTCCCGGGAAAATTTATGAGAACGGTTCACCACTTCGTTTAAAAAATCCTTGACCAGTCCCCGATACTTTTTCATATCCCGTATGTCCATATGCTGCGCAATCCGTTCCCCCTGGTTGGTAATCTGTTCCAGAAGCATATTCAAACGCTCCTGCAGCTGCGCCTCTCCAATGGCGCTGGTCAGTGAAAATTTAAAGTTTCCGTCTGCTTCCGGCGTTTTGACGGTTGGCTCTATGGCCGCCGCCGGCGTCATTTGATTTACTTTTAAATCCATGCCATACCTCTTTCTTATATAAATTTACGGATATAAGCCGTAATTTCTCTGCGCACTTCATCCAGGTCTTCATTGAAAAACCGTCTCGTTATCCCTGCAGCCGCAAGTTTTTCCTCGGAAAAATCCACCATATCCGCAAGAAACCGCCGACACATCTCGGCATATCTGGGATTGGACTGCGCCTCTTCCCGCTCAAGCGCCCTCCGCAGACGGACGCCGTCTTCCACTTCTATATAAATCGGCATTACAAAATCTTCCCCGAAATAATCCCTGATCTTAAGATACGATTCTAACGTTGCGATCGTCAGGTAATTCTGCCGCGTAAGATCGATCTGCCCGTCATTTACGGTAAAATATTTCCAAACGCCGTGTACCGTATGATACGAACGGCATTCGATCACCTTTCCCGCCTCCGTCAGTCTGGCAAGCATATCCTCATCCGCAAATATATATTCTTTCCCGTCTTTCTCTCCGGAACGGATCGGTCTTGTCGTATATAATACAATGCTTTTGAGCAAAAGTCCTTCATAATCCAAAATCTGCTGATACAAGGTATCCTTTCCGGAAGAACTTTTTCCCATCATACAAAATATTTTCCCCATATTGCTTCCTGTTTATCCCATTCATTCCCGCACACGCATATTCTGCGTACAGGATACTGTTTCAAAATCGACAATTTCTATCTTCTCATTTATTATATCGGCTATTCCCTGCAGATTCTGCCCCGTTTTTATACATTTGCGGATGTTTTTTATAAACCCGGGTTCAATGGTTTCACCGGGTAGCAAAATCGGAATCCCGGGCGGATATAAGCTGACCGTACATGCGCAGATCTTCCCAGCCGCTTTTTCAAGCGGAACGCAGACCGACTGCCGCTCCATGGCCTCGTGAAGCTCCATCTTCTTTTCCTTAGGCGCGTACAGCTCTTTGTGCTGCCGGGCAAACGCCTGCTTCTTATCTTTCAAAACAACCGCCCGTCGGTCGATTTCCTCCAGCGCTGCATACAGCCGGTCAAATCCTTCCGCCGTATCCATAATGCTTGTCATTCCAAGCACATAAGATCCGGCATGCATCTCCATCTGCAGATGATACGTATTCCGCAGTGTATGATAACATGCGCTCCCCGTCAGGTCCGTATCCCCGACAAAAATGACCAGCTTGGACGGATCCCGTGCATAGACTTCACCCGACGAAATATCCTCTGTGCTAAGCAGATGAATACGGGAGAGATTCTTTGCTTTTTCATAAAACACCTGCAGCCGTTTTGTATATTCTGCAAACAGCCTGCTCCCGTCTTCCTCCAGCAGTCGGACACAGCGTTCCATTCCTCCCATCAGCACATAGGAAGGAGAACTTGTTTCATAAATATCCAGATACCGTTCCACGGCTTTTGACGAAACGGATGTGGGATCGATATGCAAAAGGGCTGTCTGCGTCAAAGAAGGCAAAACTTTATGCATACTCTGCACTACGACATCCGCGCCCAAATGCACCGCCGTATCCGGAAAATATTCGCCAAATCCCAGATGCGCCCCGTGCGCTTCGTCGACAATCAGCGGTATCCCGTGTGCATGGACAATTCCTGCAATTTCGGCGATATTGCTGACTATGCCTTCATACGTAGGCGAGGTAAGAAAGACTGCTTCAATTTCGGGGTTTTCCCGTAATTTTTTCTGAATATCCGTGCTGTCTGCCGACCCGGCAATCCCAAACTGCGTCGTGTGCGGATTGGTATAAATAACGGAAAGATGCCGCAAAAATGCTGCATGAAACGCCGATTTGTGGGCATTTCGAGACATCAGTATCTTCCCTCCGAAAGATACCGCCGCAGAAATCGCAGCAAGGATTCCGCAGGTACTCCCGTTGACCAGATAATACGTCTTCTTCGCACCGTATAAGTTCGCCGCCCGTTCCTGCGCTTCCTTTAAGATGCCCTTAGGAGCATGGAGGTTGTCAAACCCGTCGATCTCGGTAATATCGACCGTATACGGATTGAAAGCCGCAGCCGGCACCCGCTTATGTCCCGGCATATGAAACGGATAAAAATCGCTTTTTGCATATGCTTCCAATGCCAGATCCAGTCCGGCATGTTCTTTCTTTTTCCGCATATCGTCTGCTCCTTATAAAAAACGGTTTAATTCCGGCATCCAGTCGCCGAAAAACACGGCATCATCCGCCACAGCCCGCCAGATCGGTCCAAAGAATTTCAAAAAACGATCGACCGCCTGCTCCCACACCGGCTCTCTGCTGCCTGCGGAGCGCAGAAACGCTTTCCATTTTTTCTTCATATAAGAATACTCCTGATATCCGGCAATCAGGTCGATTCTGCCGTAATCCTTATTCAGCCCCCGTTTTTGGCACTGTTCCTCCATACATTCCCTGACTTTCCTGCCGTCGATACCGTCTTTCTCCAGCAGCCGGTAAACTTCATAATATGCACCCATGTCGGAAATCAGCTCAAGCTTTGACATAATCTCTGTAAACCATTCTGCCAGCAGTCCTTCTGCAGGATGACAGTGATACGTCAGAATCAGTTCCGGAAACAGAATGCTCTCCATTTGTTCCGTTTTGGGCATTTTTTTCTCTGCATGCAATACATATACAAAAACGGAAACCGGAACCCGCATATCTTCTACCTCTGCCGAAAGCTGTAACTGCAGGCAATTCTTTCGTACCGCCTCTTTTTGAAAAAATGTTACGCCGTAATCTTCCGCTCCCGCAAACACCTGCTCCCGCAGCAGACTGGCAGCTTCTAAGAGCAGCTCTGCATCCGGCGCCTGATCCCACGCTTCTTTGGATACGGCATAATCATATTCCAGATGCAGAGAAAGTTTCTCTCCATACCGCCGTTTCCCCAAAACGGTTCCGTTCCGAAGCCAAAACATCTCTCCCTGTGCAGATGCGGCAATCCGTCGGACCGTCTCTTCCAAAACAGCCGCTCCAAGCAGATCAGAAAATACAAGCCCTGTCTCCTTTGACTTTTCTTCCAGCAAAGCACTGCTGATCGTTTGCTCCTGCATTACAGCCACACTCCAATGATATTCTGCACCTTTTGCAGCACTTTTCTCTCCCTTGCAATCGCAAGCAGCTTTGCAATATCTTTTCCGCCGTCTGCAATATACGAAAGCAGCGCCCGTTTAAACACATCCCGCTCCAGCTTTTCTTCGTATTTCAGGCAGTCGCAGAGCATGCGCTCTTTTGTATAGATGTGCATACTGCCCCCCCGCAAACGGAATCTGCGTCACGCCAAGCTGAAGCGTCTTAGGCTCCGTATAACAGGGAATTATAATCGGATACTTCATGTGAAATCTGGATTTTGAAGTATTTTTATCGACCGCAAGATGCCACGCATACGGTTTCTGTTCTATGTAATGGTAGTAATACAGCGCGCTCTCAAGGCAGAGAACGGCATCCGGAAACAGTCCCAAAATAAGCTCTTCTTCGGAGCGCTCCTGATACCGGAACGAATAATATCCGCTTTTTACACGCTCCAATGTCCCGTCTTTTACCCAGGCAAGAATCCTTCTGTAATCCACGCCAAGTTCGGTGATCTGCGACGTTTTTATGATTCCGCCGTATTCTTCGGTCTTCTTTTTGATTTCAGATAACAGATATTCCGTTTTTTCCTCCCGTGACATTTTCTCCATATTATTTTCCGCTCCATATAGTTTTCAGTGGCATTTTCTTTTTATTATAAAGACTTTACGGATCTGTGTCAATTTGTACTTTATGGAATCCGTCAAAAAAAGAGGGACCATGCCCTCTTTTTCCTCCGTCTGTTTGAAACGCCCGATTCCGTCAAAACCATTTCCGGCGTCTTTTACGATACATCCTGTTCTGTTTAATCGTCTTATAGGGAGATTTCTCTCTTTCGCCAAGATGCAGCTTCCGTTTGATATTATAAAAATTATCGATAAACTTCCATCCCAGAAAGATCAAAACGGCAAGCAGCAAAAGCCCTGCCAGAACAACGGCCGCCAATTTGATATCGATGCGGAATACGCCCGCCTTTTTGGTTTCCGTGTTCTCCTGATCTGAGGCAGCATCTGCCGCAGGCTCCGTATCCTCTTCCTCACGAAATTCAAACGTATCTGCCGACGCATGGGAAGCCGTAATATCCGCCGTCCCGACCAGGCGGTCCGCATACGTATAGCGAATGCTTCCCAATATATTTTCGTCTTTTTTGTCATATACGATCTCGGAATCCGCATCCGTAAATTCCGCCGTAATCGGCAAGATCACATGGCTGGATGCATCCAATGCAACAAACGGTTCATAGCTTCCCAAAACGCCTTTCCGCTCCGCATCCTGCTGCGTATAGGAAGTCTCGTTTTCCCGCACGTTCATCACTTTAAAATTGTCAAAACAAAAATCGAACAATGCCCTTGTGTCTTCATAATGACCGCTGGGTGCGTTCATCACAACGCAGATCAGCGTCATACCGTCTTTTTCGGCATAGGTGACAAGCGTATTGCCGGCGGCAACCGTATAGCCCGTCTTTCCTCCCAGACAGTAATCGTACAGATACTTTCTCGTCCGGTAAGGATAGAGCATCTGATGATGATTCTGCAGATACGTCTCCTCATCGGTGTGCTTATTGGTAAAGGGAATGGTATACGTTTTTGCGGAACAGATAATCCGGAACGTTTCGTTTTGATACGCTTCTCTGGCAATCAGCGCCATATCGTATGCACTGGTATAATGCTGTTCATCCGGCAGTCCGTTGCTGTTATTAAAATGCGTGTTCTGACAGCCCAGCTTGGCCGCCCGGTCGTTCATCATCTGGACAAACGAGCCGATATCCCCGCCGACATGCTCCCCCACTGCATAAGCGCATTCATTGGCAGAGGAGAGCATAATCCCGTACAGACACTGCTCCATCGTCATCTGCTCGCCCACGTCTCTTGCGATTCCGGAACCCTCCGTCTTATACACGGAATCTTTGGAAAACGTGACGATCTCATCCATCTTGCTGTTCTCAATCGCCAAAAGCGTCGTAAGGATCTTTGTAATACTGGCAGGATAATGAACGTCGTGGATATTTTTTTCATAGAGTATGGTTCCCGTTTCCGCATCCATAATAATCCCGGCTGACGAAACGATTTCCGGTCCGCTCGGCCAGTATTGCGCGCTTTTTTTTCTCTTTGCCTGCACGGGCTGTGCCAATATACCAAGCACAAGCATTCCGATCCCACAGAAAGCCGCCGTTCGTGTCCATATCTTTCGAATGTTCCGATTCCAATATATCTTCAAAGTGATCCCTCGCTTTGCAAAATTTTGTCTGATTCTGTCTAATAACAGTATAGACTTACCTTTTCAGATTCGCAATAATAATTTACAATATCTTTCAATTTGTTGTATGATAGAAACCGGTTATTGATATTATCACGAAAAGAGGACGATACTATGCGTTTAAGAAACATCAAAGGAGCAAAAGAAGCTGTGGCAGGCAGTCCCTGCTGTATTCCCATGCCGCAAGAACTCAAAGGTCTCTGGCACACGGTTTTTTTGAACGAACATCCCATCCATATTGAAATCGGCATGGGCAAAGGACAGTTCATTACAACGCTTGCCAGAGAAAACCCGCAGATCAACTACATCGGCATCGAACGCTACGAAAGCGTACTGATCCGCGCTTTAGCTAAAACAACAGAGCAGCCGCTTGACAATCTCAAATTTATCTGTATGGACGCCAGAGAAATCTGTGACGTTTTTGCTCCGAATGAAGTGAACCGTATTTATTTAAATTTTTCCGATCCCTGGCCAAAAGACCGGCATGCCAAACGCCGTTTAACCTCCGGCGCCTTCCTCGCGCTGTACGGTCAAATACTCTCCCCCGACGGTCACATAGAATTTAAAACAGATAACCGGGGACTGTTTGACTTTTCTCTGGAAGAAATACCAAAAGCCGGATGGCGCATCGACGCATATACGTTAGATCTGCATCAGGATCCTTCCATGAATAAAGGAAACATTTTGACCGAATATGAAGAGAAATTCTCCGCCATGGGAAATCCGATCTTTAAATTAACCGCCTCACGCGCAAAGACAGGCTCTCTCGTTTGACGCGCCTTTACACACAAAAAAGCCCTTCCCGCATAAGATAAACAAAACTTTGCCGGGAGGGCTTTATGAGACGTAAATGCTGCTGTTCGCGCCGCTGTCCAAACCGCTGCTGCCGCTTTTTTTACAAAAACAAGCGGATACCGGATAAATTAAAATGCATTCGGCGATCTCTCCGAGAACTGATCGCTCTGTTTAATTGCCGTTAAATCTTTTCTAACAGCGCAGGTATATCCCCGGCGGTTTCGGCAAAACAGACTGCGCCATGCTCTTTCAAAAACTGTTTTTCCCGAAACCCCCATAAAACACTGATGCAGGGCAGGTTTGCATGTTCCGCGGTTTTTACGTCCACTTCGGAATCTCCGACATAGACCGCCTGCTCAGGTGAAACTCCCAGTTCTTTTAATGCGGACCAGACGGCATCCGGCGCAGGCTTTCTTGCCACCCCTTCGCGTTCGCCGACCGCCGCCATGCCAAACTCTTTAAAATAATATGCATTTAAATCTTTTACGGCAAAATCTGCTTTATTGGAAACGATTGCAAGAAGATATCCGTCATTCTTCAATGTCCGAAGAAGCGCTATCACGCCGTCATAGGGTTTCGTCTTATTCCTGCTGTTATGTTTGTAATGCTCACGAAATGCCTGAAAAATCTGTTCAAACTCCGGATGATCTTCCCCGCCTTCCACGCAGCGAATCATCAGATTTCGAATGCCGTTCCCCACATAGGTCCGTATCTGTTCGATGCTTTTAGGCGATCCGCCAAATGCCAGAAGCGCTGCGTTTACACTATCCGTTAAATCCTCAAGCGTATCTAAAAGCGTTCCGTCTAGGTCAAATACTACCGCTTTATAATGTCTCATCTGTATTTCTCCGCCTTCCTTTTTCCAAAAATAAAACACCGACCCCACGGCTCTTTCGTCCGCAAAATCAGTGCTTTTCAGTACGCCATCAGGGGCTCGAACCCTGGACACCCTGATTAAGAGTCAGGTGCTCTTCCAGCTGAGCTAATGGCGCATTCCCTTAACAACGGATTAAATTATAAACGATATTTTAACAAATTGCAAGCGTTTTTTTAAAAAAACTTTAATTTTTTTATCGTTTTTTTCTATTGATTGATTAGCCTCCAAAGCGGAAAGAAAACAGAAACGACGGGACCGCCGCATACGATTGGCTGTCCCGTCGATCTTTTATTTTACTTTCACTTTTACAGTTTTCTTTAATCCGTTGCACTTTACGGTAATTTTGCATCTCCCTTTTTTGATGCCCTTGATCACGCCTTTCTTGTTTACTTTAGCGATCTTTTTATTACTGCTCTTAAATGTAATGCTGCCTTTAGGCAGAGCCGTGACCTTCAGCTTCGTTTTTTTGCCCTTCTTGACAGAGATCGACTTTTTCACATTCAAAGACGGTTTTTTTACCGTAATCGTACAGGAAGCTTTATAAATTCCGACCGCTGCCGTAATAACTGCCGTTCCTGCTTTTTTTGCCGTTACGGTTCCGTTTGCCACTGTTGCCGCCGCAGGATTGGAAGAACTCCAGCGAATCGTACCGCTAAGGTTTGTCAGGGAAGCTTTTAACGTCAATGTTTTAGTGCCTTTGGTATAAAGCACGGCGCTCGCCCGATCCAATCGGATGGCGCTTACTTTATTATTATTTTCCTCTTCCTCATCCTTGCCGCCTGGGACCTCCTGCTGCTGTTTCTTCGTTGTAAACGTAAATTCCTGTGCCTTGGAAACCATTCCGTTGATATCGTACGCAACAACCGACAGTGTATACTGTTTTCCTGCTTCCAGGTGATCCAGTTTTACCGAAATCATCTGCGTGTCAGGATCGGTTGCTTCCGCAGGATCTGTGATATCCATCAGTACGCGGTCGCCGTCCATAATTTTATATCCTGAAATTCCAACCAAATCCTGTACTGCCGGCCAGCGGATCGTAACAGAATCTTCTCCCGGTTCGCCCACTTCCGTTTTCTGCGGAGCCGGAGGCATAGCAGGCGCTTCGCTTTCCTGATACTGATGCGCACCGATATCAAATGCAGTGACGCTTCTTAAATCGTTTCCGAAAAAGTCTTTTTCACTGGCAGGCTTGCCGTTTTGATCTTCAATCACTTTCCCCGCGCCGATTGCCGGAGAATTTTCTGCCAGCTTATACCCGTCGAACAGGCTTCTGACGCCCGGATCGTCATGCCGGCTTACAAACCCATTGGTCGAATCCGGCCCGCTTCCCGCATCCTGAAAAATCTTTTCGCCTTTTGCCGCCGTTACCGCATGCGTATCGCTCTCCGGCGTACTTGTATAATTATAATACAGGTTATGGCTGTAATTTACCGTTAACGGTCCTCCGAATTTCTTCCATGTATCCGTTCCGGGTTCTTCACCGGAATAATAGATAATATTATTTTCTGCCGTCAGGCTTCCTCCTCCTGACGTTCTGTTTGCCGAGCGTATAAACGGAACCCCTTCTTTCATGTAAAATACGTTGTTATACACGTGCGCATCCGGATTCTGTGCAATATCCATCGCTCCTTTTAAGTCATTCTGGCTGATATTATAGCGGAATGTATTCCGATACGAACGCGGATAACAAAACATGACGCATCCGCCCGTATTGTTGTGGCTGTAATTGTACTGGTAAAGCGTTCCGTCTCCCGTGTCGGCATCCCATGCTTGGGCGTCATCGTTTCCAGCGTCTCCGTTTCTGGTATCAAACGCTTCATTATACTGGAATACGGCATCTTTGCATTTCCACGGCCAGATTGCGGCAGCTACTCTTCCTACGATTTTTGTCTGCGCCGCATTGTTGTTTTTACAATAATCCGTCGTATTAATCTGCCTTGCCACACCGTCCGACACATTGTACTCTACCAGCGGGCGGTCGCAATACATCGGTGTAATCGCGTCTCCACCGGCATCCTTGACATAGTTATTTCGAATAACCACGTTCGTGGAACCGTACGCTGCAATATCCGCATCCGGAATCTCTTTATCTCCCGCATCCGGAAACTTTTCCCAGTATGCGGTATATCCAACCGCAATTCCCCAGCGGTTTACATTGTTCACAATACAATTTTCAATCCGCACGTCGTTATAACGGGGAATCCCGTTTTCGGATACATATTCACCGCCCGATTCCTCTGCGTCGTGCGGCAGGAACACCGTGAAATAAATCCCTCCGTTATTCATATGCTTATCGTATACGTTTCCGATCACGTCATGTATATTCAGCCCGTCCAGGTAAATATGATCCAGCGTCCCCCGGTCCTGTGCGACGGCTGCCACACCGGTACGATTCATCACATCGATTTCATTATATTCCGTCTCGATTGCCGGAGCCCGGTTTACAATTTCCAGGTTCCTGATCTCAATGTATTCCGTATCATAGAGCAGAACAGAAGACGAAACGTATCCCTGGTATTTGTGATCCGTATTATCCAGCCGGTATCCGTAATTTTGATACCATACGCCTTCCCCGTTTGTATCGATCACCGGCAGCGCCCCTTCGCCGTATTTGTCAATGACAATCGGCGCTTCCTCGCTTCCGCTTTGTCCGAACAGATGCAGATATCCGTCCGTAAATACGGAACCGCATTCTAAAAGCACGCGGTCTCCCGGCTGCAAATCCAGGTGATTGATTTTCTGAATGCTGTAAAACGGCGTCTTTTGGCTTTTTCCGTCGTTTCTGTCTTTTCCGTGAAGCGTGCTGACATAATACGTCGTTCCGCTCTTTGCCTGTCTGCCTCCGGATTGAGCGGCGTCTGTATGCATACCCGGAACCGCCAGGGAGCAGAGCATGGAAATTGCAGTAACTGCAGTTAATATTCTTTTTCGTATCATCATCTTCTCCTCCTTACTGTCCCGACGCATTTGCCTGATATCCGATTCGGATTTCTGCCGCGGTTCCCATCGCCTTGTTGTTATCCGGAATGGATTCCACCGCCGTTATTTTTACATAGCGCGCATTGACCTGTTGAAACGCCGCATATTTGACCGTGGAATCGCCGCTCCAGGTTCCGGCGGCGGCCTCTGTCCAGGTCTGCCCGTTTTCGCTGACTTCGATCCTGTATTTCGTAAAGATACCGGACGTTTTGCTCTTCCTCGGCACATAGGTCAGCCTTGCCACCGGTTTTGACGTTTTCAGATCCATCAAAAGCCAGAGCTTCGTCTGATCCGCATCGTCCCATCTGCTGCACCAAATCGTATTTTCATCTCCGTCAATTACATTGGATGCCGGCGTTGCATCTTCCGGACTGGACCATTCGGAACTTCCATCTTCCGCACTGCCTGCGGACACCGTCATACTCGTTTGTTCATAATCAAGATAACCTGTCTCCTGCTGCGCATTCAGCGTATACTCCACGGTTTTACCGTCTTTTGCAATCACTACCGCAGCGCCTGCCGGAACGACATCTCCCTCCGGAATATCTTTGCCGTCTTTTACGATGCGGATCTCCACGTCTCTTGCATAAACCAGCTGTTCTTTGAGCCAGGCTGCCGTCATCCCCTCCGGCACATCCGTAATCCTTCCGTTTTCCACGGTAACCAGATCTCCGCCCAGCGCCAGTACACTCTCCGCCGTATCCGATTCAAATACGCCGATATCCGGCTGCGCTCCGACCGGATTGCCGAAGAAATCATATTTTGCACTCCGTCCGGACAACACCCCGGCATTGATTGCCGGAGAATTTTTCTGCAGACGGTACCCTTCATATACGGTTTGATCGTGCAGCGCCCCTGATGCGGAATTGACCGGCGCCCTGCCGGGATTCTCAAATTTCGGATCGGCAGTAATCGAACCTTCCGGAAGCGTACAGCCGTCATATCCGTAAAAAATATTGTTTGTAAAGCTGCGCCTTGCCTTTACGATCGTCTCGCCGGCAGTTTTCTTTGTACTTACATTATAAAAGATATTGTTTCTCAGTTCCGCCGTCCCGTTATAATTGCTTTTATCAATAAACAGCTTCGTATTCAGGTCATTTCCGATATAGAATACATTATTGGAAATTTCGGCTTTGGGATTGGCATCTGCAAGTGCAATCAAGCCCTTTAAGTCATTCTGGCTGATATTGTAACGGAAAATACCGCGATACGCCTCCGCGCCGCAGATCATAATACATCCGCCGCCGTTATTATGGCTGTAATTATACTGATACACCGTTCCGTCCGACCAGTCCACATCCCACGGCTGCCCGTCCTGGCTGTCTACGGTGTCAAACACTTCGTTATACTGGAACACGGCGTCTTTGCATTTCCACGGCCAGATCGCCGCACAAAACGGCTGCCAGAATTTTCTGTATTCCTCCGGTGTTTTTTCGGCGGTATAAATTTCAAGATCCGCTCCCGCCTTATCCGATACATTTCTCTGAATCAGCGGACGGTACGCATACATCGCCACAATACCGTCGTTCCCCACATCCTGCACATAATTGCCCTCGATCAAAAGGTTTGTATGCCCGTAGGTCTTCGCCGTCTCGTCCGAAATCGCAGAACCGTTGAATCTGCCTCCCTGGTACGTGTAACCGACGCAGATACCCGCTCGGGATACGTCTTTTACATGGCAGTTTGTTACTTTCACATCGTGATACCTCGCGATCCCGGTTTCCGCCTCATTTGCCGGAGGCAGTACATTCATCTGGATCCCTCCGTTATTCATATGCTTATCCTCAATATTGCCGTCCACATCGTGAATATAGAGATCGTTCAGGTAAATATGTTCCATCGTACCGCCGTCTTTGGCAATTCCCGAAACGCCGGTACGGTCCATACGGTCGTCAATTTCCGAAGCGCTGCTTGCCGCGCCTTTAAAATAAGTAAAATCATCCGACCGGTTCGTCAACTCCAGTCCGCTGATTTCCACAAAATCCACATCGTACAGTAAAATTGCCGAAGAGACGTAGCCTTTTGACCTGTGATTCCTGTTATCCATGGTGTTTCCATAGGACTGATACCAGATTCCCTGCCCGTCTGCATGAATCACAGGACGGCTCTCCGCCGTACCGTAGCTTCCGATCTTAATCGGCGCATCTGCCCTTCCGTGCACATCTTTCAGATGGATAAACCCATAAAACTCCGATCCTTTTTCTAAAAGGATTTCATCTCCCGGTTTCAGTGAAACCGATTTCAGATGATCCAGAGTCTCCCATGCTTCGTTCTCTGACGTTCCGGTATTTGCATTGTCTCCGTTTCGACTGCTGACATAATATACCGTACCGCTTTTTTCTGCTGCGGCCGCGTTGACACAGACGGAGGATGCGTTCAAAACCCCCGTTCCTGCTGCCGCAAACGCGCATATCAGCGCCAACCATTTCTTTTTCATTCTTTCTCCTTTCACATTCCGTCGTTTACGTGTTGTTTCATAAAAGAATACAATTGCTCCATATCGCCGTCCACAACGGCATTTGCCGCGCGCTCTTCTATGATCCGGTCATAATTGCTCTCCCGCAGTTCCTTGTCGATATGATCTGCCACATCGTCAACAGTTACCGTGTCGTTTGGACTGCGTTTTGTACAGGCGATC
>BLMD01000129.1 GCA_011959925.1 Lachnospiraceae bacterium | reverse complement strand
ACGACGTGATATATAAAACGTCCTCCGGTTTTATTCCGGCGTCTTCGATCGCATTTGTCATCGCCCGCGCCGCGCCGGCTCCGCTTTCTTCCGGAGACGTAATGTGATATGCGTCGGAGGAACAGCCATATCCCGTCACTTCCGCATAGATCTGCGCTCCCCTTCGTTTCGCATGCTCCAATTCCTCTAAAATAACGACTGCCGCGCCTTCACCCATCACAAAACCGCTTCTGTTTTTGTCAAAGGGAAGCGAGCATTTCTTCGGATCGTCCACATCGGACAATGCCGTCAATGCGGTAAACCCGGCGATCCCCACCGGCGTAATGCATGCTTCGGTTCCTCCCGCCGCCATGACGTCGGCTTCTCCGTACTGAATCGCCCGGAACGCCTCTCCGATTGTATTGGTTCCGGTCGCGCATGCCGTAACGGAATTAATGCTTTTTCCTTTCAATCCAAACTGAATCGAAACGTTTCCTGCCGCCATATTGCTGATCATCAGCGGCACAAACAGAGGATTGATCCGATTGGGTCCCTTTTCGAGCAGTTTTTTATGTTCCCGCTCGATCGCCTGTAAGCTTCCGATTCCGGAACCGACGGCGCATCCAATGCGGTAGGGATCTTCCTGTTCCATGTCAAGCCCGGAATCCAAAAACGCTTCCTTTGCCGCCGCGACTGCATACTGGGAAAACAGCTCCATCCTCTTTGCCGCTTTAAAATCCATGTAATCTTTGCCCGCAAAGCCTTTGACTTCCGCTGCTATATGACATTTATATTCGGACGCGTCAAATTTGGAAATCGGTGCAAATCCGATCTTTCCTTCTTTTACGGACTGCCAGAATTCTTCCACGCTAAGCCCGATCGGCGTAATCGCCCCCATGCCTGTTACAACCACTCTTTTGCTCATCATGCCCTCCTTATATCGACATCCCTCCGTCTGCCGCAATTACCTGTCCCGTGATATAATCCGACTTTGCAGACGCCAAAAATACTGCCAGATCCGCAATTTCTTCCGGCTTTCCGATCCTCTTTAGCGGGATCGCATCCGTCATGCGTTCTTTCGCTTCCGCCTGCATGGCGTCCGTCATATCCGTCTCAATAAATCCCGGCGCGATGGCGTTGACCTGGATTCCCCGGGACGCCAGCTCTCTTGCCGTACTCTTCGTCAGACCGATCACACCCGCCTTGCTGGCAGAATAGTTTGCCTGGCCCGCATTTCCCAAAATTCCGGATACGGAAGATATATTAATAATTTTTCCGCTTCTCTGCTTTAAAAAATAACGCGACATATGGCGGATCGTATGGAACGCGCCTTTTAAATTGATATCTATCACCGAGTCAAAATCTTCTTCCGACATTTTCATCAGCAGCCCGTCTTTTGTGATACCGGCATTATTGACCAGAATGTCGATGCGTCCGTATTTTTTGACAAGCGTCTCAATCATTTGTCTGCAGGCATCGAAATCGGCTACGCTGCACTGATAAATCTCAGCCGCGCCTCCGTTTAAGATAATTTCATCCGCCACTGCCTGCGCCTTTTCTCCGGATCCGTTGTAATTAATGATAACGGCGGCGCCTTCTTTTGCAAAGGCTTTGGCAATCGCCGCGCCGATTCCCCGGCTTGCCCCTGTTACAAGTGCAATTTTATCTGTCAACATAATTTAAAAAATCCTCCATCTTATCGATGTGACAGACCGTCACATCCCGGTTGATCTTACGCATAAATCCCGAAAGCGTTTTCCCCGGGCCGATCTCCACAAACGTATCCGCCCCGTCGCAAATCAGCCGTTCGATCGTCTGCTGCCAACGGACGCTTGAAGCTACCTGCCGTTGCAGCAGGGGCTTGACATCTTCCGCTTTTGTCACATAATCGGCGGTCACATTTGACAGATACGGAAGGTAAGACTCTGCAATTTCCACTTCTTTTAACGCTTCGCCCAGTTTTTCTGCGGCGCCCGCCAGCAAAGGAGAATGAAACGGACCGCTTACGTTTAAAGGAACAATCCGCTTTGCGCCCGCTTCCTTTAACGTTTTTCCTGCCGCGGCAACGGCAGATTGTTCTCCCGTTATCACGATCTGACCGGGGCAGTTATAATTGGCAACCGATACCGTTCCCTCGGTTTCCATACAGATCTTTTCAATCGTATCGGCGTCTACGCCTAACACGGCGCTCATTGCGCCCCCGGCAGGATACGCATTCTGCATATAAATTCCTCTTTTGCGTATCACGGCAAATGCATCGCGCATACTCATAACGCCGGAAGCAATCAGCGCGCCGTATTCGCCGAGGCTTAACCCTGCCGCTGCATCCGGCGTATATCCTTTTTCTTTCAGCGCCGTATAAATAGCCGCTTCCGTTGCAAGCATTGCAATCTGTGTATACTCGGTGATATGGATCTGCTCATTTTCCTCAAAACACAGTTTTGCAACGTCAAGTCCCGATGCTTCGCCTGCCAGGTCATATACCTGCCTGCACGCCTCAAACGCGTCGTAGAACTCTTTTCCCATTCCGATATACTGAGAACCCTGTCCCGGAAACATAAATACCAGTTTGCCCATGTCTCATCCCCCGCTTATGAAAATTTTCTGTTTAAAAGTTCTTCTGCTTCCTGCATCATTTCTTCGATCATTTCTTTACAGGTCTGTTCTTTTTTGACCAGCCCGGCAATCTGTCCTGCCATCAGGCTTCCGTTTACCACGTCGCCGTCCATAACGGCTTTCCGCAGGGAACCAAGCGTCAAAAGCTCCAGTTCTTCCAGTCCGACGCCCTGCTCTTCCATTTTCAGGTACTCTCTCGTCATCTGATTGCGCAGCACGCGGATCGGATGCCCTGTGCTCCTGCCGGTCACTTCGGAATCAATGTCTTTCGCTTTTAAAATGCGCTCTTTATAATTTCCGTGTACGATAGATTCCTCTGCCACGATAAAACGCGTCCCCATCTGCACGCCTTGCGCGCCGAGCATCATTGCCGCCGCAATTCCTCTGCCGTCGCCGATGCCTCCGGCTGCGATCACCGGAATCTTCACTGCGTCCGCCAC
>BLMD01000128.1 GCA_011959925.1 Lachnospiraceae bacterium | reverse complement strand
AACTAATCTGGGTAAAAACGGTGATTTGGGATGTAGATAATCTAAAGAATAATACACAGACCCACCGGACAATGACTTGATTGATTTTGATGCATTTTAATATAGTTGCAGAGTAGGGCTATGGTAATCAGGTTTACTGTAGCCTTATTTTTGTGGATTTTTTCACATCAGAGCATAAATGCATCCATATTTTCATAAAAGACCGACAAAGGGTAGCCGAAAGGCTACAAAATAAGGACAAAGGGCAGCCATATAAGGCTGCATAATAAAGGGCGGGCATTTAAGCCCGCAAAATAAGGGCAAAGAGCAGTCGGAAGGCTGCAAATAAAGGCGTAAATGTAGCCGTCTGTTTTGAAGCTGGAATACCAGTTTTCTGGCAGGCGGTTTTTTGATGTCTGTAAAGCATCTGCTCTACGAACTGCTTTGGAGTGGTTCGAGGAGTGTCAGGAACTAATTTCCGGGGAGGGCGTAAGCCCTTCCCTAAGCCCTCGGCGTTTGAGAGCGAAATACACCCTACGCACAAAACTTCGTTTTGTACTCCGGGGATTTCGCCCTTGCAGGGGGCAAATTTGCGCCTGCGCAAATTTACAGTCCGAAAGAGCCGGACTGTATTTATCCATACCGCCCAGAGGACGGGCGCATGAATGGCGATGCTGCTTACGGCTACATTTCAGGGCAGATGTGCAGCATCGTCATAGGGACTTCATAAAACGAAGCCCCTATGCGGCTGTCAGAAAGCGACAGCCGTAAACTGCCCGTATCCGGATATCGGTTCGCAGACAGACGTCTGATAATGACTGCTCACAAAAATCTGCGGCGGCAGAGTATCTGCCAAAAGAAAGGAAAATCGCATATGAGGAGAAATTCATTTATAGAAATGGCAAAACTGCATGACTTATCGGGGCGCATCACTTATATTTCAAGCCACGCCAAACAGGAGCATCTGTATGAAGTCTATACAACAGAACCGGACAGGGCATTCTGGCGGGAACTTGCCAAGTGCAATCAGGAAGAATTTGAAAAAAGCGGGACGAATGGAAAATGTATTGAGGCAAGAGAGCTGATGATTGCCCTGCCGGAGAGTTTTATCAGCTATGACCATGATTATCTGCTGAAAAAAATGGTTGATGAGTTTAAGGAAAAGTACGGTGTGGAATGTTTTGCCGCGCTCCACCACAATAAACGGAAAACAAACCTGCATATCCATATGATATTTGCGGAGAGGAAGCGGTTAGAGCAGCCAGAAGAAAAGACTGCCACCCGCAATATGTTCTATGACGAGAAGGGGCGTCATGTGCGGACAAAGAAGGAGATACTTGACAGTGACGGGAATATCCGCAAAGGCTGTAAAATCATCAAAAAAGGCGAAGTGTACGAGCGTAAGATTTTTACCATAAAGGACAGCCGTTTCAAGCAGGAATCCTTTCTGGACGAGGCGAAAGTATTTTATACGGATTTAATCAATCAGATGGTGCTTGATGATAAGGACAGGCTCAGCATATTTGATAAAAACGGTCCGTACCTTGCCACAAAGAAAGTCGGTAAAAATAATCCCAAAGCGGAGGCGATAAAAGCAGACAATGAAATCCGCATGGATTGGAACAGGGCTGTTGACCGTGCTATTGTAAGCGGCGTATCCGAGACGGAGGTTGTGGAACTGAAAAAGACAGAAATCACGGAAAAGGTAAAGGAATCTGTGGAGCAGAACGGTAACAAGCCGGAGCTGTTCGGGGAGATTGTCAGGGCGGCGATTTTATTATTAGAGTGTCTGATTATAAAAGCTATGCAAAAGGTAATTGATATAGCGGAAAAAGTTATTGATAAAGCTGTTGATGCCATAAAGGAAATACCAAAAGAAATGGAAAGTCGTGCCCATGTAAAAGCTGGTTCGGCGACTCAGCAGGAAAAGAAAAAGATACCATTTTCTGTTAATCTGCGCCAAGAAACGGATATGCAGAATAAAGCAGAACAGTCACAGCAGAAAAATACTGTCGCAGTCAAAAAATCTATAATCGAACAGATAAAAGCAGAACAAAAATCTGTTCCTGCCGAAACAAATAGGTTGGAAACAGAAAGACCGCCGCAACCAAAACCTTCTGTACTCGCAAGTAAATATCCCCATCTGAAAGAGATTGACAGTAAGCTCAAAGAGCAGAATAAAGCAATTTTTGAGCGTGAGAAAAAGCGCGATAAGCTGAAAAAGGAATCATCCGAATGTACGGGTATCTTCAAGGGCGGCAGACGGAAGGAATTACAGCAGGAGATTGACAGTATCGACAACCAGATTACCAACATGAAAAAGCGGCTTTCATCCATCGTGAAAGAATATAACTTTGACTCTGTTCAGGCATTCAATAAGGAACTGAATGCGGCAAAGAGTGAGAATCTTGAATATCAGGCAGCTCGCGCGGAGTATGACAAAATTTACGGAGAAAAAGCGAATGATATTATGAGCATAAAAGAACGGCTTAGACAGAAACAGCACGAGGTAAAAGAAAGGGAAAGCAGACGAGAGCATCAGGCAAGGCAGAAGGATAAAGGGGCGAGGTAGCAAAGAAAAACTTGTTTTTAGTCAGGGTAAAGACCATAAAACACAGAAAAAATAATCAGAAGGGGATATTTCTTAAAAGGCATACAAAATTTGTTCGGTTATGATATAATTCAAATATTATGTTTATTGTGTCCGTAGGGTTTCATTTAGATTTAAAATAATTACGAAAAAATTAGGAGGGGATTAAATGGCAGCGTTTTTTTCAGAAGTATTGGATAAATTTTTATCTCCGGTTTTTTTAGAGGAAGTACGCAAAAAATTCCACTACGATGAAACACAAGCACGTGAATTTCAAGCAGTGGCTGAAGAAATGCTGCCATTGATGCATGAAGAAGCCATTTGGGAGAAAAGCGTATATTACAGTGAAAATAAGCATCAAAGTGAATCGTGTAGCGTGATATATGAACAAGTTGTTATGTCTTTAGGTAACGGTATAGATTGTTTGCAGGAAAGATATAGCGAAAGAAAAATGTTGTCACATAGCTATATGATTGAGGTACTGGCAGGCGAACTTCTATTGCAGGGATATGCCGCTTATAACTGCTATATTCAGAATTACAGGTAATCAGCGGCGTAAGCGTTTTTAACAGCTCAGGCAGCATCTCCAAAGGAAAATTTTCCTCACTTCCAAGAAAATGATATTTTGCAACATGCCAATCCGTATTTAATTTTCGGATTGTTTTAACAAGTTTTTAACACAAAAATTTGATTTGCAGTTATTGACATTAGGAAAAAAATGTGTTATACCTTGTACAATTGAATAAATAGTATACAGGTGTCAGAACAATGCGGGAAATGAGCATTGGTTTTGGTGAAAAGGGAAACAGGTGCAAATCCTGTACGAACTCGTCACCGTAATTAGGGAGTAGAAGCCGATATGTCACTGGGAATTAAATAAATCCTTTCCTGGGAAGACGGCTGATGTGATGATCTATAAGCCGGGAGACCTGCCTGAATGCTGTACAGAAACATTTGTTTCAAACCACGAGTAACTGGTTGTACGTTTTGAACTTGCAGAAAGCACGATGGAAGATTGTTTATTTTAGTGCATTTGGCAGGCTTATTTTGTGTATGAATCCTTTACCGTAGTTATTATGGTGGAGGATTTTTTATATACAATAAAATAATATCCCTGTAGAGCGACAGGACAGGGAAGGAAGCGAGGAGAAAATGAAAAAGAAATTAGTAGCTGTTTTATTAACTGGTGTTATGACCTGCTCACTGGCGCTGGCAGGCTGTTCAAAAGATGCCCCGGCATCGGCGGAAAATACCGTACAGTCAGAGGAGGGAGATACAAAGAGTGCAGAATCGGCAGAAGAGAATGACAGCCAAAATCAGGCGGACGAATTGGAGACAGGGGATGACGTTGTTTCTGATCAGGCAGCGGCAGATGAAGTTGCAGCATTGATTGATGCAATCTATGTACAAAAGAGAACAGAAGACACTGATGCGCAGTGCGCTCAGGCAAAAGCGGCATGGGATGCGCTGACGGATGCCCAGAAAGAACTGGTGGAAGGGGAAGAAGCCGATCCTGATTATTTTGGCAGGGATACAGGCGACGCTTCCAAAGACAATCCGAGAAATCAGGACGATATCGGAGAAAAGGAAATTCTGGTAGTCAGCTTCGGAACATCTTTTAATAACAGCCGTGTTGCAGATATCAAAGGCATAGAGGATGCAATACAGGCGGCAAATCCTGACTGGTCTGTAAGAAGGGCTTTTACGGCACAGATTATTATTAACCATGTGCAGGCGAGAGACGGAGAGTTCATTGACAATATGGATCAGGCATTGGAACGCGCAGTGGCAAATGGGGTAAAGAATTTGGTAATACAGCCTACCCATCTGATGCATGGGGCGGAGTATGATGAATTGATGGAAACAGTCGAATCATACAAAGATCAGTTTGAAACAGTACAGGTTGCAGAACCGCTTCTCGGCGAGGTCGGCAAGGATGCATCGGTTGTCAATGAGGACAAGGCAGCGGTAGCGGAAGCAATCCTTGCGGAAGCTGTGGCGGACGCAGGTTATGGGAGCATGGCAGAAGCGCAGGAGGACGGAACGGCATTTGTATTTCTGGGACATGGCACTTCCCATGCCGCAAAGGTAAGCTACAGCCAGATGCAGACTCAAATGACAGACATCGGCTGTGTCAATGCATTTATCGGAACAGTGGAAGGGGAACCGGAAGGAACATCCTGTGAAGCGGTGATAGATGCTGTGAAGCAGGCGGGCTATACAAAGGTAATCCTTCGTCCGCTGATGGTTGTGGCAGGAGACCATGCCAATAATGATATGGCAGGAGAAGATGAGGATTCATGGATTAGCATGTTCAAAGCTTCAGGATATTTTGAAAGCGTGGATGTGCAGATTGAAGGTCTTGGTTCTATTCAAGCAATTCAGCAGCTTTATGTAGAGCATACGGCAGATGTAATGAACGATTAACAGGCGGGTGAGAAGCATGAAGAAGAATATAATAATTGCTATTGCGCTTCTCTCTGTCACGTTGTCTGGGGGTTGTGGAAATAACAATAATGCGCAGGAATCAGATTTTGCGGTAGATGTTACTGTAGAAGAGGATACAGAGGAATCATCAGAAACTGTAACGGAAACATTGCCTGAAGAACCAACGGAGGAAGAACCTGAAAGTGATGAAACAGATAAGCAGAATCAGGATACAGCAGAGTTGGCAGATGGGATTTATACAGCAGAGTTTACGACAGACAGCAGTATGTTTCGTGTCAATGAAACCTGCGAGGGCAAGGGAACGCTGACAGTAGAGAACGGGGAAATGACAATACATATTACCCTTGGTTCAAAAAAGATTTTAAATCTTTATCCCGGACTGGCTGAAGATGCGTCGGAAGAAGGAGCAGAGCTGCTTTTACCGATAGAAGATACAGTCACATACAGTGACGGTATGACGGAAGAAGTTTATGGTTTTGATGTGCCTGTTCCCATGCTGGAGACCGAATTTGATCTGGCGCTTATTGGGACAAAGGGAAAATGGTACGACCATAAGGTCAGCGTCTCCAATCCGGTTCCGCTTGAGAATGATGAAGTATCTTTGGAAGATGGTACATATAGCATGGGAATTACCTTTGCAGGCGGAAGCGGAAAGGCAGAAATTTTGTCTCCCGTATCGGTAACCGTGGCAGGCGGAAAAGCGATGGCAACCGTACAGTGGAACAGCCCTAATTATGATTATATGATAGTGAATGGAGAAAAATATCTGCCGGTAAATACGGAAGGCGATTCTATATTTGAGATTCCTGTTCTTATATTTGATGAACCAATGGATATTATCGGCGACACTGTGGCGATGAGTAAACCTCATGAAATAGAATATACACTCACTTTCCATTTAGATACAGCAGTCAAAGAATAAGAAAAAAATGGGGAATAAGATGAGAGGAAGAAAAAAGGCATCTGTTTTGCTTCTTGTGGGGCTGCTATGGCTGTATGGCTGTGGCAGTCCTACTCCCGATTCTGACGTAATGGCAGATATAGAGGAAGAATCAGATTTGGATTCAGGAGAAGAACTGGTTTATGAGAGAAGCTTAGAGTTACAGTATGCGGAAAATTTTAAAGTTGATTATTATGAGGGCGGTTATACCCTGCTTACGATAACAATGGATGGAACGCAGTTTTTGATTGTACCGGAAAAGGGGGATGTACCGCAAACTTTAGAAAAAGAAATTGTGGCGCTTAGGCGTCCGATTAAAGACATCTATCTTGTGGCATCTTCGGCGATGGATATTTTCAGCGAATTGAATGGATTGGATTCTATTACTTTTTCAGGGCAAAAGGAAGATGGCTGGTTTATTGAAGAAGCCAGAGAGGAAATGCAAAAGGGTAATATCCTTTATGCGGGTAAATACAGCAAGCCGGATTATGAACTGCTTGTTTCAAATCATTGTGCGCTTGCCATAGAAAACATGATGATTTCGCATTCGCCTGAAGTAGTGGAAAATCTGAAAAACTTTGGAATCCCTGTTATGATAGACTATTCCAGTTATGAGTCACATCCGCTTGGCAGGGTAGAATGGGTGAAATTTTATGGGGCGCTGCTTGGAAAGGAAGAGGAGGCAGAAAGGATATTTACGGATCAGGCAGCAATTCTTGAGAGAGTAAGTGCATCTGAGAGAACAGATAAAACAGTAGCCTTCTTTTTCATTACTTCCAATGGTATGGTACAGGTACGCCAATCTTCTGATTATGTTCCGAAGATGATAGAACTTGCAGGTGGAAACTATATCTTTCAAAATTTAGGCGATTCTGAAACAAAGCGTTCTACCATGAATATACAGGTCGAAGAATTTTATGCCAGTGCAAAAGATGCAGATTTCCTGATTTATAACAGTTCTATTGATGGAGGTGTTTCCAGTGTAGAGGAGTTGCTTGATAAATGTGAGCTGCTTGCGGATTTTAAGGCTGTGGAGAATGGAAATGTATGGTGTACAACAAGCGATATGTACCAGCAATCCCTTGCAATTGGATATTTCATTGAGGATATCCATGCGATGATACAGGGAGAAAATGATGATATGAACTATCTTTATCATTTAGAGTGAAAGGCTGCGATTATGATGCATAAAAACAGAAAACATAGAAAAATTGCGGCTTTCTTTTTGCTTGGAGCCTGTGTTTTGATTTTTTTTATATTAAATATTTGTATTGGAAGTGTCAGAATCGCATTGCCGGATGTGGCAAGAATATTTAGCGGGCAGGAAAGTAATGGAACGGTAACAAGGATTCTGTGGGATATCAGGCTTCCGAGGGCGATAGCCGTGTTGCTTCTTGGAGGTGCGCTTTCTCTTGCAGGATATCTTTTGCAAACATTCTTCAATAATCCAATTGCAGGACCGTTTGTTTTAGGAATTTCTTCCGGGGCTAAAATGGTGGTGGCGCTTGTAATGGTTTTTCTCATGGGAAAGGGAGTCAGGGTGACATCGGCAACTATGATTTTGGCTGCGTTTATTGGAGCTATGCTATCTATGGGCTTTGTACTTTTGATGTCCCATAGAATCCATAATATGTCAATGCTGGTAGTCAGCGGAGTTATGATAGGTTACATTTGCTCGGCAGTCACGGAATTAGTAGTTACCTTTGCCAATGATGCGGATATTGTAAATCTTCACAACTGGTCACGGGGAAGTTTTTCGGGAATGACATGGGAAAACGTAAAAGTTATGACCGTTGTGGTTGCCGCCACGTCTTTGACAGTTTTTCTGATGTCAAAGCCACTTGGCGCTTACCAGTTGGGAGATGTTTATGCGCGGAATGTGGGTGTTAATTTACGGCTTTTGCGTGTGTGTATTGTAATTTTCTCCAGTATTTTATCTGCATGTATTGTGGCATTTGCAGGACCGATTTCTTTTGTTGGAATTGCAGTGCCGCATTTGGTCAAGAAATTGCTGAATACAACAGATCCAATTTGGATGATACCTGCCTGTTTTGTTGGGGGAAGTGCTTTTTGCCTGTTTTGTGATCTGCTTGCAAAAACAATACTTGCGCCAACAGAACTGAGTATTAGCACCGTGACGGCGATTTTCGGTGCGCCGGTGGTGCTTTGGATAATAAAACGAAAAGAAAATCTAAGGCGCTAAAGAACACCGCCTAAAATTTTCTATGTTTCGTTTGGGAGAAAAGCATGAAGAACTACTATTTTTCTACGAAAAAGATGTGTGTGGGGTATGATAACAAACCACTGATAAAGGATATGGAAATTAAACTGCGGGAAGGGGAAATCCTATGCCTGATCGGACCAAATGGTGCGGGTAAATCTACCGTTTTAAAAAGTATTGCAGGGCAGCTTGGGCTGCTTGGCGGAGCGGTATATCTTGGGGAAGATGATTTGTCTGAAATGAAGGCAGAGGAACTGGCAAAGAGAATGTCCGTAGTGTTTACTGAGAGGGTAAGGGTAGAACTGAAAAGCTGCAGAGACATGGTTGCAACAGGGCGTTATCCATATACCGGATGGTTTGGCATATTATCAGAAGAAGATGAGCGGATTGTAGATGAAGTGATGCGGCTTACCCATATAACAGACATCAGTGAAAAAGACTTTGGCAAGATAAGCGATGGGCAAAAACAACGGGTGATGTTGGCGAGGGCAATCTGTCAGGAGCCTGAAATTGTGATATTAGATGAACCAACGTCTTATCTGGATATCAAATATAAGCTTGAATTTTTGCTATTATTACAGGAAATGAGGGAGAAAAAAGGACTGACGGTTATTATGTCCTTACATGAATTGGAACTGGCAAAGATTGTTTCCGATAAAATACTCTGCCTGAAAGGAGAGTATGTGGAACGATATGGGACGCCGGAAGAGATTTTTGAATCGGATTTTATCGAACGATTATATGATATGAATGAAAAAGACTTTATTGGAAATGAAAAGCTTCTTGCGTATATGAAACAGATTAGTAATTCAGAGAGGTAATTATGGCAAAGGTTATTATGATTCAGGGAACCATGTCCGGTGCGGGAAAGAGTCTTTTGGTAGCGGGACTATGCAGGATAATGAAACGGGATGGATACAGAGTAGTTCCTTTTAAGTCCCAGAATATGGCGCTTAATTCTTTTGTTACAGAGGAAGGACTTGAAATGGGAAGGGCTCAGGTCATGCAGGCAGAAGCAGCAGGGATTACTCCGTTGGTCTGCATGAACCCGATTTTATTAAAGCCGACAGACCATACAGGTTCACAGGTAATTGTAAATGGACAGGTTCTTGGCAACATGAGCGCGAGGGAATATTTTTCTTATAAACGAGGGCTGATTCCGGATATTAAGAGAGCTTTCCGAAAGTTAGAGGAAATGGCAGATATCATTGTGATAGAAGGTGCTGGAAGTCCGGCAGAGGTAAACTTACGCGAGAATGATATTGTCAACATGGGACTGGCAGAGATTGTGGATGCTCCGGTATTGCTGGCAGGCGATATTGACAGGGGCGGTGTATTCGCACAGCTTTTAGGAACGCTGCTGCTGCTTACGGAAGAGGAAAAGAAACGTGTGAGAGGACTGATTATTAATAAATTCAGGGGAGACCGCTCACTGCTTGATTCCGGCATTGAGATACTGGAAGAAAAGGGAGGTATTCCGGTAACAGGGGTAGTACCCTATATGGATATACAATTAGAGGATGAGGACAGTCTGACAGAGCGCTTTAGAAAAAAAGAAAAAAGAAAGATAGATATAGCAGTCATCAGGTATCCCAGAATTTCTAATTTTACGGATTTTAATGTGTTTGAACAGATACCGGAGGTGTCTGTTCGCTATGTTGCATCAGCAGCAGAATTAGGATGTCCGGATATGGTCTTTTTACCGGGCAGCAAGAATACAATGAGTGACCTTGACTGGATGCGTGGGAGCGGATTGGAGGCAGCAGTTATAAAAATGGCGGAAAATATACCGGTTTGTGGTATATGTGGTGGGTATCAGATGATGGGGGAGCATATTTCTGATCCGGAAGGAATGGAAAATGGCGGAACCATGAAAGGAATGGGATTATTACCTGTTACAACAAGGCTGAAACATGAAAAAGTGCGCCGTCAGGTATATGGTACAGTGAATAAAATGGAAGGTTTTTTTTCCATGCTTTCAGGATTGGAGTTTAATGGATATGAGATACATATGGGGGATAGCGGGTATTCTCCAAATGAATTTGAGATATTTGGCGCGGAAGAAGCGTTTGTGACCGGAAGAAATAAAAATGTATGTGGAACGTATATTCACGGGATATTTGACAGGGCTGCGATTGCAACCGCTCTTGTGACTGCATTGGCTGAAAATAAGGGATTATCCATTGAATCCTGCATTGATTATAAGGATTTTAAAGAGAAACAGTATGATAAGCTGGCAGATATCTTATCGGGATATCTAAATATGGAGGAAATATATGGAATACTCAGGGAGGCACATATTAGATAACCGTACAGAGGAAACATTGAAGAAACTTAATTTGCAGGAACCGGACTGTAAAATATACAAAAAGGTATTGAAAAATTGGGATTCCATAGCCAAGCCTCTTGATGGGATGGGAAGATTTGAAACGATCACCGCACAGATTGGCGCGATTTTAGGTACGGATGAAATTGATATTTCAAAAAAAGCTGTCATCATCATGTGCGCAGATAATGGAATTGTAGAGGAAGACATTAGCCAGTCCGGTCAGGAAGTCACAGCGGCAGTAGCAGCGCAGATGGGAAGGGGTGCATCATCCGTAGGAAAAATGGCAGCGAAGATAGGGGCGGGCACGATTCCTGTAGATATTGGAATCAATGGAAAAGAACAGATTGCAGGAGTGCGTAACAAAAAAGTCCGCTGCGGAACCAGAAACTTTCGTAAGGAGCCGGCTATGACGAGAGAAGAAACTGTCAGGGCAATTTTTACTGGTATAGAAATTGTGGACGAATGTAAAAGGAAAGGATATCAAATTCTCGCAACCGGGGAAATGGGGATTGGAAATACGACAACGAGCAGTGCGGTTGCAGCGGCATTGTTAAGATGTGGGGCAGATGAAGTGACTGGAAGGGGTGCCGGACTTTGCGATGAAAAATTACAGCGTAAAAAGCAGATGATCACTGAGGCAGTCAAAAAGTATAAACTTTATGAAGCGGAACCTCTTATTGTGCTCCAAACAGTCGGAGGATTGGATATTGCCGGGCTTGTTGGAATTTGCATTGGCGGCGGCGTTTTTCATATACCAATTGTGCTTGATGGCGTGATTAGCATAGTAGCGGCACTGCTTTCAGAAAGAATTGTACAGGGAACAATAGGGTATCTGATTCCGTCGCATAAAGGCAAGGAACCAGCAGTGGAGAAACTTATGAAGGAATTAGGGTTAGAGCCTGTGATAGACGGCAGAATGGCATTGGGCGAAGGAACGGGAGCTGTGATGATGCTGTCGCTATTGGAAATGACATTGTGTGTTTATCGTAAAAGAACTTTGTTTTCGGACATTAAAGTGGAACAATATGAAAGGTATTTATCATAATGATGGTTTTGGTTGTTGGAGGAAGTGGAAGCGGCAAATCTTCTTATGCGGAGAAAGTGACTGTTTCGCTTGCACAGGAAAGTGTGAAGGAAATCACTAAGTCCGAAAATACTTCGCTAAGTGATTTCAAGCTTAACATTCCAAAAAAATATTATCTTGCAACGATGCAGGTTTTTGATGACGAGGGAAGGAAAAAGGTTGAAAGACATAGGAATCTAAGAAGTGGTAAAGGCTTCTTCACGATTGAGCAGCCCACACGGATTTCCGGCGCACTGGAAAAAATGGAAGATGGAGATAGGACTGTTTTGCTGGAATGTATCTCTAATTTGACGGCAAATGAGATGTTTTCAGAGAAAAAAACTATGACGGAAATACAGGTTACGGAAAATGTCATACGAGATATAAAGATGCTGAAAGAGCAAACAAATCATTTAGTTGTGGTAAGCAATAACATATTTGAAGATGGAACTACTTATGACGAAATAACAACGAAGTATATTCGGGCAATGGGAAAGATTAATCAAAAACTTGCGGCATTGGCTGACCGGGTAGTGGAAGTGGTAGCAGGGATTCCGGTAACTTTAAAATAAAATCCCGCTTTGTAGGATTTTCCGCGCGCGAACGGACTGCGAAAGCAGTGATTTCCGCTCCGTGAGCTGTGCATATAAAATAATAGCGGCGAAAGGAAACAGGTATGCAAGTGATAAAATCCTTTTTTATAGCAGTATCCATTTATTCTAAAATTCCTGTTCCCCAATTTGAATGGAAAGAAGATGACATGAAATATGTTTTTTGTTTTTTCCCATGGATAGGGGCACTGATTGGCGGTAGCATTTATTTCTGGAATTATTCATGCGGCGTTTACCATATAGGGGTTGGGTGCAGGACAGTGATAGGGATGGCTATTCCGATTTTTATTACGGGTGGATTTCATGTAGATGGATTTATGGACACGATGGATGCGATACATTCTTATAGCCCAAAGGAGAGAAAGCTGGAAATATTAAAGGATTCCCATATTGGCGCTTTTGCAGTCATTATGCTCGCTGCTTATGGATTGGTTCTTTTTGGTACATTTTCGGAAATAGAAAGTGATGCACTGTTAAAGATTGTATGCTGTGGCTTTTTCCTGTCGCGCTGTTTGTGCGGTATTAGTGCCGTTTCCTTTCCACTCGCAAAAAAAGATGGTATGCTTTATACTTTCGCAGACAGTTCCCATAAAAAGGTTGTGAAAGGCTCATTATCTTTGCAGAGCGCGCTATGTGTTGGCTTGATGTGTTTCCAGTCTTTTCCCGCAGGCTTGATTGTAGCAGCGGCGGCTGTCTTAACGCTGGTTTATTATTATTATCGCAGCAGGAAGGAATTTGGGGGAGTGACCGGCGATACGGCTGGGTTTTTTGTACTTTTTTGTGAAGGATGTATTGTAGTAGTTGCAGCATTTATTGATGTTTTTGTCTTAAAGTAGTTTATATGTAGACAGGAGTAAATATGAAATTAGTAATAGGCGGAACTGCGCAGGGAAAATTGGAATATGTACTTCTGAAATATGATGTGCAAAAAAATATGGTGTGGGATGGTGTTTTGCCAAATGATAGGAAATTAAATAAGAACATTGTGATTATCAACCACTTTCATCAGTGGGTTAAGAGCCGTATGGTGAGCGGGGGATGTCCGGAAGATGAAATTATGTCATTTTTGGACTGCAATGAGGATTGTATTATTATATGTGATGAGATTGGAAACGGGATTGTTCCAATAGATCCGTTTGAGAGAGAATACAGGGAACGTACAGGAAGGATTCTTGTGCAGCTTGCAATGAGAGCAGAGGAGGTAGAGCGCATCATATGCGGGATTGGACAGAAAATCAAATAATGCTGGCATTCATCCGGCATGGTGTAACGCAGGCAAACAAAGAACGAAGATATCTGGGAAAAACAGACGAATCCCTTTCAGAAGAAGGGATAGAAATATTGGAATCTTTTAAAATGCGGAAACTTTATCCTGATGTGGAGTACCTGTTTACCAGTCCCATGAAAAGATGTACGGAAACTGCTAAAATTATTTATCCCACATTATGCCCGATTATTATTCCAGAATGGGAAGAAATAAATTTCGGACGGTTTGAATATAGAAATTATGAAGAATTAAAGGATAATGCAGAATATCAGGAGTGGCTTCGCAGCGGAGGCACACTGGATTTTCCAGAGGGAGAAAGCAGAAAAGATTTTATCCTGCGTTGTAAAGGCGGCTTTATAAGAATGTGTCATGAATTGAGTCATGTTTTAGCACAAAAGGCAGCCCCCTGCGGGGATACCTCTATGCTATTGGGCAGGAATAGGGTTAAGAAGCCCGCTTTGGCAGGAATGATTGTTCATGGGGGAACGATTATGTCATTGCTGAGTTTGTATGGCGGAAAAGATTATTTTGACTGTCAGGTGTCAAATGGCAGGGGTTATGTATGCAGACTGACGGGAGTGAATGGCAGGACAACACAGGAAGATGATCTACAGATAAAGGTGGTAGCGGAAATATGAGGCATTGGATAAATTATCACATGATAGCCTTTTTCATGGGATTTCTTTTGGATTTGGTTTTAGGTGATCCTTATTATTTGCCGCATCCAATCCGTTTGATTGGAAAACTGATAGAAGGAGCCGAAAAAGTACTTCGTGGAATGGGGATAAGAGGGAAAGATAGTAAGGAAGATAGTAATGGGAGAGCGTTTCGACAGGGAATAGGACTTGTGCTTATTGTGATTATCAGCGTGGTAGCAGTTACTTTTTTTCTGCTGTTTATGGCAAATTGGCTTCATCCGGTTCTGGGAGTGGTGGTGGAGTGTATTATGACTTATCAGATACTTGCAGTAAAATGTTTGAAGGTAGAGAGTATGAAAGTCTATCAATGTCTGAAAAATGGCAATCTGGAGCAGGCAAGGAAAGCTGTTTCCATGATTGTAGGCAGAGATACGAAACATCTGGACGAAGAGGGTGTTGCAAAAGCAGCGATAGAAACGGTGGCAGAGAACACCTCTGACGGAGTGATTGCACCAATGCTGTATCTGGCAGTTGGCGGTCCGGTACTTGGATTTTTATATAAAGCGGTAAATACAATGGATTCCATGATTGGATATAAAAATGAAAAGTACCTGTATTTCGGAAGATCAGCAGCAAAGCTGGATGATTTTGTGAATTTTTTTCCGGCAAGAATCAGTGCCTGTCTTATGATTACTGCATCTTTTTTGGCAGGCAGACAATTTTCGGGAAAAGGTGCATGGACGATTTATAAAAGGGATCGCAAAAAACATACAAGTCCAAATTCAGGTCAGACTGAGGCGATATGCGCCGGTGCGCTTTCTATACAGCTTGCAGGAGATGCCAGTTATTTTGGAAAGACAGTAAAGAAACCGCATATAGGCGATGCGGTACGAGGGGTAGAATATGAGGATATAAAACGGGCGAATCATTTAATGTACATTACTGCATGGCTGTGTGAGGTGTTATGTCTGCTGGTAATGTACGCAATAGTAATGAGCAGTGCGCATCCGTAATCTGAAAAAATGGCAGCTTGCTGACAATTTTTTCAGAATGCGGATGCATAGGGCGAATGCCTGCGAACTGTGTACTGCGGAATATGTGGAATAGATGATGAAAGGAGCAAGGATGAGCATTCATGGAGGAGATATTTACAGGAATCATGTGGATATTGATTTTTCAATTAATGTAAATCCGCTTGGTACACCGGAATGTGTAAAAACAGCACTTCATAAGGCGGTTGAGATGTGTGGGGAATATCCTGATATGGAAGCGGAAAGATTAAGAGAGGCGATCAGTACATTTCTTGGAGTGCCAAAGGAATATTTGATATTCGGAAATGGGGCATCAGAACTTTTTATGGCGATTGTTCATGGGATAAAACCGGGGAAGGTCGTGATACCAGTGCCTTCCTTTTATGGATATGAATATGCGGCAAAGTCAGTGGATGGCGAAATTATTTATTATGAGATGAATCAGGAAAATAACTTTTGTTTGGAAGAGAAGATGAAGCGTATCTTGACAGAAGATGTGGATCTTCTTTTCCTTGCCAATCCAAATAATCCGATTGGAAATCTTTTAGACAGAGAGCTGGTGAAAGAGTTGCTCTTGTATTGTGAGAATAAAGGGATTTATGTGGTAGTAGACGAATGCTTTATTGAATTTTGTGGAAATCAGCTTTCTTTATTGTCTGAGATAGAGGAATATGATCATCTGATTATTGTAAGGACTTTCACAAAAATCTTTACAATTCCGGGAGTGCGTTTAGGGTATCTGGTGTGTAAAAATAATGTGGTACATACAAAAATAGCCGGACAACTTCCTGAATGGAATCTTTCCTGTTTTGCGCAGGAAGCGGGATGTATCTGTGCTAAGCAGGCAGAGTTTATTGAGAAAACAAAAATTTATATTGAAGAAGAACGACAGTTTATGGAAAAAGAACTTATGCAAATAGGATTGAGGACATTTCCGTCTGTGTCGAATTTTATCACGATATACAGTGATAAACCCTTATATGAGAATTTGCTGAAAAGGGGAATTTTAATCAGGGATTGCAGTAATTTCAGGGGATTAGGAAAAGGATTTTACCGTATTGCAGTAAAGAACAGAAACCAAAATAAGATTTTACTGGAAAACTTATAGCAAATGGGAGATGGAACATGGAACATTCTAAAATAGAATATCTGCCGCCGGAGGAAATTGAAAAGCGGAGCTTTGAGATCATTACAGAAGAACTTTTAAAGAGAAATATCAGTCTCCCCAAAGAAGAGGAGTTAATTACAAAGCGGGTAATACATACCAGCGCGGACTTTGATTATGCCGAAACGCTTTGTTATTCCAAAGGAGCAGTGGAAATCTTGAAAGAGTTGATAAAAAACGGAGCTGATATCGTAACAGATACCAATATGGCATTGGCAGGAATCAATAAAAAGGTGCTTGCAAAGTTTGGTGGGGAGGCGCATTGCTTTATGGCAAATGAACATATAGCGCTTTTGGCAAAGCAAAGAAATATGACACGGGCAGCGGTCAGCATGGAAAAAGCGGCAACGATTGAAAAACCAGTTATTTTTACAATCGGCAATGCACCAACTGCTCTGATAAAGCTGTATGAAATGATGGAAAAAATGGATTGGAAGCCAGCCTTTATTATTGGCGTTCCGGTGGGATTTGTCAATGTGGAAGCGGCAAAAGAACTTATATTAAAAACAAATATTCCATACATCATTAACAGAGGACGAAAAGGTGGAAGTAATATCGCTGCGGCAATTTGTAATGCCGCATTGTATCAACTTTAAGAAGGGAAGATAGAAGTGCGATATGGTTTTACGACCGGAAGCTGTGCGGCTGCGGCTTCAAAAGCCGCAGCTTATATGCTGCTGACAGGATTAAAAAAGACGGAAATTACAATAGAAACGCCAAAAGGGATTCCGTATAGGGCAAATATTTTGGACATCATGCGTAGCGAAAACGAGGTGCGATGCGCTGTAGAAAAGGACGGCGGGGATGATCCGGATATTACAACAGGTACATGGATTTGTGCGAAAGTTTCGTATGCAGAAGAAAGTGTGAAGGAACAAATTATCATTGAAGGCGGAATAGGTGTGGGGAGAGTGACAAAACCGGGACTTGACCAGCCTGTAGGCAACGCGGCAATCAATCGTGTTCCGAGGGAGATGATAAAAAAAGAAGTATTAGAAGTTTGCAGACTGGCAGATTATAAAGGCAGCCTTCGGATTGAGATTTCAGTGCCGGAAGGTGAAAAGCTGTGCGAACGTACTTTTAATCCAAGACTTGGCATTGTTGACGGTATTTCCATATTAGGGACGAGTGGCATTGTGGAGCCTATGAGCAGTCAGGCACTTATTGATACCATTCGGATAGAATTGCGTCAAAGAAGGGTTTTAGGATTTGATTATGTTGCCGTTTCGCCGGGAAATTATGGTTTGGAGTTTATTAGGAAAACATATGGATATGATTTGGACAAAAGTGTGAAATGCAGCAATTTTATCGGTGCAACCATTGATATGGCAGTGGAAATGGGATTTCAGAAAATGCTTCTGACAGGTCATATAGGCAAACTGATTAAGGTTGCAGGTGGAATTATGAATACCCATTCCAAAGAAGCAGATTGCAGGATGGAGCTTCTTGCGGCATTTTCCGTAAAGGAGCAGATAGAACCTTTACAGGTAAGAAGAATATTGGAATGCGTGACAACGGAAGAAGCAGTTTCTATTATAGAGGAAAGCGGGAAATTACAGCAGGTCATGGAGCAGATTGCAAAGCGTATCTGCTATTATATGGAAAACCGCGCCGGAGGAAAAATGAAAACAGATTGTATTCTGTTTTCCAGTGAATATGGAGAACTGGCAAAAAGTAAGGGAGCAGAGGAATGGTTTATTTTGTTGGGGCGGGAACAGGCGCGGTAGATTTGATAACAGTCAGGGGAATGCGCTTATTAGAACAGGCAGATGTGATTATATATGCAGGTTCTTTGGTGAATCCAGAACTGCTTATTTATGCAAGAAAAGACTGCGAGATACATAACAGTGCGAAACTAACATTAGAAGAAGTAATACAAATTATCGTTGGTGCAGAAAAAGAGGGGAAAACAACTGTCCGTTTGCATACGGGAGAGCCGAGTATCTATGGAGCGGTCAGGGAGCAGATGGATGAGTTGGATACACTGGGCATTTCTTATGAGAGCTGTCCGGGGGTAAGCGCCTGTTTTGGCGCAGCGGCGTCCTTGAATCTTGAATATACGCTGCCGGGAATCTCACAATCCCTGATTATTACAAGAATGGAAGGCAGAACGAAGGTGCCGGACAGGGAAAGTATTGAGAGCTTTGCAGCACATAAGGCATCTATGGCAATTTATTTAAGTGCCGGAATGATTCGGGAATTAAGCAGACGGCTAATGAATGGCGGGTATAAGGGGACAACACCGGCAGCGCTTATTTATAAGGCAACCTGGGCTGAGGAGGAGGCTTACCTGTGTACGATTGAGACATTATATGATGTATCCGTAGAGCATAGGATTACGAAAACAGCCTTGATATTGGTCGGAGATGCAATCGCGCGTCAGTATTACAGAAAATCAAGGTTATATGCGCCGGATTTTTCGACCGAATACCGGGAGGCAAAACGAAAAGAATGAGATTAAGTATAATTAGCTTTACAGAAAATGGAAAACAACTTTCGGAAAGTATTGTAAAATTGTTGGAGAGGGAGTTAGAAATCAGGTTATATACAAAATGTGAGGCAGGTATAAAGGATGATCTTTATTCAGATATCTTATTTGTAAAAACATCTGTTGGAGATTGGGCAAAGGAACAGATTCAGGAGCAAAACGCCTTGTTGTTTATAGGCGCCTGCGGAATTGCAGTCAGGGCAGTAGCACCGCATCTTACGGATAAACTGCATGATGCACCAGTGCTTGTAATGGATGAAAAAGGGAAATATGTCATTCCGATTTTATCAGGACATATGGGCGGTGCAAATGATCTTGCAAACCATATAGCAAAGAAAACAGGGGCAGTACCGGTGATCACTACGGCAACAGATCTGAATAAAAAATTTGCTGTGGATTTGTTTGCAAAAAGAAATAGCCTGTATATTACAAATAAAGATGGGATTGTCAAAGTATCATCAAAGATATTAGCCGGAAAAGAAATTACGATGTCCATAGAAGCGGGGCACGAAATCATCGGGGGAGAGTCGGGTATACGGTTCGTTCCATATCCGCCTGCGGGAGTTGTTGATGTTGTCGTAACTTCAAAAGATGATATGTTTGATACTTCTCTTTTGTTGAAACAGCGGGAGTATGTCATAGGAATTGGCTGTAAAAAGGGGAAAAAAGCAGATGAAATTGATGATTTTTTATCAAAATTTATGGTGAATTTAGATTATCTCTTTAGAAGTTCTTATATGTCGGTATAGCCCGTATTTTCGGGCTTTTCCGGCATTTTAGATATGGGGAGAAGTTCTTATATACTCTCAAAACCTTTTAGGTTTTCCCTCCGGGCAGTAGTAAAAGAAGTAGTAAATCCGTCTGCGGCTATGCAATCAGCCTTTCCATTTCAGCCCTTGCGGAAGCGAATGTTGCGTGTGCGTAGTAGTTCAGCGTCATGGTGATATTGGAGTGTCCCATGATATACTGTAACGCTTTCGGGTTCATTCCGGCATTGGCTAAATTGGTGCAGAATGTATGACGTAAGGTGTGCGGTGTCATTACTTTGGGTAAGGCTTCCTCATGGCATTTGTTATACTTCTTTGCAAGCCCCCGAAACATACTATCATAGTTTGTCGCCGTTTTCGGGCAACCGTCCCGGTTGAGGAAAAGGAAATTGCTGTACCCATCAATGGTGGTCGCTTTCGCTCCCCTGCGGTTCTCCAACACGCGCCCCAACGCTTCATACACTTTTTCACTCATTGGAATCTGTCTGATACCGCTTTGTGTTTTGGGCTTCTCTATGTAGTACCCGGTTTCCGCGCTCCGTAAAAGCTGGTGGTCTACATTGATTACCCGGTTTTCAAAGTCAAGGTCGGTTTCAGTCAGCCCGCAGAGTTCAGAAATCCGAAGCCCTGTCCCCAGCAGTATGATAACCTCGTCACGGTATTTCTGATAAACGCTATCACTTTGCATAAAGGATAAAAGGCTTTCTTCCTGTTCCGCTGTGAGGGGTACTTTCGGCTCTGTGTCGTCCTCGATCACGGTGTTAAGCTGGAAGTCAAAGGGGTTTTTCCTTATGCAGTCGTCCTGTATCGCTGTATAGAACGCGGCTTTTAAGGATCGCTTGTCGTTGCTTATGGTCTTATAGGATATTCCCTTTTCTTTCATGCGTAACGCCCATTCTTTCGCGTCGGACAGCTTCACACTGTCAATAGGGCAGGAACCAAGTTTATCCGCTTCCAGCAGCTTCATAAGCCGCTTGCGCCCCTGTGTGGTGTTGTACCTTACATTTCCCCGGTGGCGGGTCTGTTTTGCGTAAAGCTCGCAGACCGTCATTTTTTTACCGATTGTGTCTATCCCGTCGTCAAGGTCTTTCTGTATCTCTTTTTCCTTTTCTCTAAGGGATATGTCGTCACGTTTCCCGGCTGGGGTCTTGTCCGTAGGTACTAACTTCCAAGCGTAGACAAATTGCACTTTGCCAAAAGTATCAGTATATTTATAAGCATATCTCCCGTCTTTTCGTTGGCTCTCTCCCGAACGCAAAATGCGGTTTCTGTTATCACGTCTTTTCTCCGACATTGTTTTGCTCCTTTCCGTGTCGGAAAGAGCCTTGATATGCCTACATCTATTATAGCATATTCAAGGCTGCTTTTCACTATCTTTTTCGCTAAATTGCGTCCAGTGTGTCAATGACTTTTTCAAACTGTTTCCTCTTGATCTGAATACGGTTGCCGTTCAGAATCACCCAGCCCGCCGTAGGATTTTCCTCTGCAAGTTTCCGCAGCTTGTTTTCTCCAATGCGGAAATATTTTGACGCTTCCTCAATGGTAAGCGTGTATTTTTCCCAAATAGGCACGTCAGCATTATTCATTCTATAAATCCCCCTTTCAAAATGGGTAAATGGTTAATAGTGAAAAAAGGCTTTAATCGGACGGTTGGTAGCTCAACCTCACGGGAGTTTCACCCCTGCATGGTTCTCATGCAGCCCTACCCATTGCCTGCGACGCTTTTAACGCTCGGACTGTGGCGGTAAGGGAGTATCATTGTATATTCTGCGCTGTCGTCGCCCGCAAGCTGCTAAACTTGCTCCCCGGCGCGGTGTTGGTCGCTCGACTGTCCCGGTGAAGAAAAGAAAACCTCTCCGGGATAGTGTCATGGCGCACCCGCCGTATAGCTCGGCGCAAAAGGGACGTACCCGATCTGCCCTATGCTGCGCCGCCGTTATCTTGCGCCGCTTTCTTTGTCAAAGTACAAAATTCAAGAGCTTATCGGCTCACGGAAGCATACCGCGCTGGCGGTATGCCCCGGTGAAACGACAAGCAACCCATAGCGGGAACACGGAAAGGGGGACGCGCCCCGCAGGGGATAGCCTGTGTTTAGCCTATGTTAAAGGCAAGTGTGCGGGTAATCAGCCGTACTTGCAGCCTGTTCTTCATTTCCTCATCAACGTAGGAATAAGTGTTGCCCGCGTCGTCTTTCAGCGTCCGGGTGCAAAGTGCCGCTATGTAGCCCTCGTAATGCTTCAAGACCGCACACATGGCTTCCGTATCACCGCCCGCCGCCGCTGCAATAACAGGGAACGGCAACAGGGCAGAGGATTTATTATTTCTGTTCATCTGTTTTTCCCTCCATATACAGTTTGATTTTTTCAAGCGCGGTTTTCCTGTGCCGGAAAATCGTACTGCGTACAACATTCAGCAGCCCGCCTATTTCCTCGTCGCTCATTTCCAAGAAGTAGGACAAAAGGATAATGTCACGCTTCTTTTCGGGCAGGGCTTGCAGGGCTTCGCCAAGCAGCTCATTTTTTACAAGCACATCATAGCCGGACACTTCAAAACGGTAATAATCGCTCTCGTATTCGTCCAGCGTATAAAGCTGTGCAAGTTCCGCTTCGCTCATTTCTGAAAAAATCACTTCATGGGCGGCACGTTTAGATAGCTCCCGGTAACAGCTTCTTGCTTCGCCTTTGAGGACTTTTTTTGCAAGCGTGTCATACTGATGTTGGATTGTTTTCATTTCAGAAGAAGATAGCTCCATAGAGTTCACCTCCTTCCTTCGTGGTGTAAAGGACAAAGGGCTTGTCCTTCCGTCCCCTTTCGCACACTATCCGTATGGAAGAAGGTGTTTTGTTGCGTTTTCCTAATGGCTTTTTTAGAAAAATGAAAAGCGCAAAAAAAGCCCATCCACAAAAAATGTGAACAGGCAAAATAGCATTGAAAACCGTATTATAATGATTAGACAGTTCATACTTATGGGCGTAATTTTCCCCGGCGGTGGACGGGCTTTTTTTAATGTGTCAATGACCGTCAGATTTTGTCGATACGCTCTGTGCTTCATGGCGGCTACCTCCTTTAGCCGCCGCTTTAACAAAAACCGCGTATTACT
>BLMD01000127.1 GCA_011959925.1 Lachnospiraceae bacterium | reverse complement strand
CATGAAAACCTCTGCTGTACGACGGCTTTTTTTCTTTTGCCGTCGTGCGGCAGATAAATTCTTTTTCAATATATTAAATTCTATTTTAAGAATTTAACAAAGAGGAATAGCAAGAAATCCCTTAAATAAAATTCCTATTTTTTCAGTTGGTAGAAATTATAAAATGCTGCGTTTTTTGCAATAAGTGTTTCAAAGGTGCCATGCTCAATGATTTTTCCGTCTGCCATAAAGATAATTTCATCATAGAGTTCAAGAATATCTTTGCTCATATTGTGAGTAATAGTGAGTAGCGTTAAATCAGATATTGCTAACAATCTGCTTTCAATATCATACGCAGTTTGCATATCAATAGCAGACGTACCCTCGTCTAAAATTAACAGCGGCTTTTTACGAATTAAAGCCCTTGCTACCGCAATTCGTTGTTTTTGCCCGCCGGAAAGGTTATTACCGTTTTCCCCAACATGATATTCAAGTCCGTTTGGTACTTGCTCAATGAAATGCAATAAGCCACTATCAGACAGTGCAGATTGTAATTCTTCTTTGCTGTAATCTTCGTGTAAGCAAATATTGTCTAAAATGCTTTCGTCAAACATATAGACGTTCTGATGAATGACAGACGACAAGGCAGTTATTTTATCAATATCCACAATGGAAAGATTATCTTCATCATACAGAACATCACCTTTGAAATCAGAATAATATCCGGCAATCAGTTTGATAAGCGTAGATTTTCCGCAACCACTTTTACCAACAAAGGCATATTTTTTCCCTTTTTTAATGGCTAATGAAATACCGTTTATGACTTCATTTTCTTTATCATAGGAAAAATGCAAATCCTCCACACAAATCATCTCATTGAAAGTAGGGGGTTTTTTTGTATCTGTGTCTTGCTTCCGGTAATCTGAAAATTCATTTAACTTCTGTGCAATCGGCTTTATACTCTTGATTTTAGGAATATTACTAAAAATGATTAAAAGCGGATTTGCAAGATTACTGCTAACCTGTACCATGCCTAATAAGGCTCCTGCGCTGATACGTCCGATAATAATGAAATATGCTGAAAGAAAAACAACAACAACTTGAACAAGAAGCGCAAGAACCATAGAAACCGCTTCATTTGCAGCAATCGCTTTGTCAACTGAATATTTTGCTTTTATCGTGTCCTCATTACTTGTTTCAAATCGTAAAAGGACATATTTTTTCATTCGGTACGACTTGATAATTTCAAAGCCGGATAACAGGTCTTTTACATGATTTGTAAAAGAGGATAGCATATCAGAATATTTGTCCTGCCGTTTAGAGAGCAGTCCTCCGAACAGACTGGGGACGATAAGCATAATGGCGATTGCAATAATTACGCATACCGTAACGATAATGTCGAAGTAAATCATTACAGCAAGGGAAGCTATGAAAATAATCGTGTATTGAATGACTTGTAGGAGAGGAAGTAAAAAATTGTCCTCAATCATTTTTACATCATTCGTAATTGCAGATAAGTAATCTGCGGTATTGTTTTTGGAGTAATCCTCAATCGTGTGTTTCTCAATTCCTATAAAGGTTTTAGAACGGACAGCTTTCATAATTTTGCAGACAAATTTTTTGCTGAACAAAGATTGTAGGTACATAAATACTCCCATAAGCGCAAAGTAGGCTAAAGAAAAGAGTAGTATTCTGATGAAGCCGTCCATATCGCCCATATCTACAATGTCCATAACCTGTTGCAACAAGATAGCGATAAACACATAGGATAGAGAACTGATAGCAGTAAATAATACGGTAAGGAAAAGCAGAAATTTGTATTGTTTTAAGTATTGTATCATATAGCGGTGTCCTCCTATTTTCTGTTGAATATCAAATCACAAACAAGCCCTGTCGCACCCAAAACAAACAGACAAGTAGCTGTTGATTTATAGCCCTTTTCAGATAAATGTGCAGCACCTATCATCAGTCCGATTTCTGCCGCAGCAGATACCGATTTAGATACAATGCGGAATGAACGCTTTTTCCATGCTTCATTTGCAACAACTTCAATTTTGTTTGTAGCATTTTCGATTTTTTGGTCTAAGTTTGACATAGTATTCTCCTTTCATACATTAAGACGGTATGTATATGCTTAAAAATAATACCTTACGAATGAATGTAAGATTTGAAAATAAAACTGCCTTTCTCAAGGCAATTTTATTTACTCGCCTACGTTTAAGCGTTCAAAGTAATTCTGTGCCATACCGAAAATTTCATCATCAATAATCGGCAAGTTCATACTATCCAACAGGTATTTGATAAATGCAAACTTTGAAATCAGTTCTTCCGGTGTAGCGGGATAGACAGAGGGAATTAACCAAAAGTTTGTAAGTAAGGGCAAAAGTTCGGATAGTTCTTTTGCATACTCGGTCTGGATAGAACCGTCCTCTATCCCCTCTTGAATAAGCTGTAACCAAAGAGGGGCAATCAATTTTCTATTTGTGTCAGCCAGTTCTGCTAACAAACGGGGGTTTTTCAAAAGGGGAATACTTTGTTTGCCAAGCTCTGTCCTATCAATATCGACATGGTTTAGCTTAATAACTTCTCGCATTTTCTGTAAACCATTCAAGTTCTTCTGCTTCTGAACGGTAACAAACGGGTTATTATCAAAAAAGAGTTTTTCCCCTAATGCGTCGATAATTTCCTCTTTCGATTTGAAATGATGATAAATCGCTCCCTTAGTCAGTCCACCAAGCTCATTTACAATATCCTGTATAGTTGTATTGTCGTACCCTTTTTCCAAGAATAATCGCTGTGATACTTCCAATATCTTCTCAACGGTTACTTCTGGATATTTATTTCGTGCCACACCAATCCTCCTTTCTACTATCATTCGTTTGGTATGTAACCCATCATAACAAGTGAAGCAGATTTTGTCAAGATACATTCAGTAGGTATTTATTTTCTTTTTTTACAAAGCTCCTATAATATGTTCTATTTTGGCTAATAGTAGGTACTGTGTAGACATATCCAAAAAGAAAGGTGAACAGTAATATGGGCGTAATTTTCCCCGGCGGTGGACGGGATTTTTTAATGTGTCAATGACCGTCAGATTTTGTCGATACGTTTTGCGCTTCATGGCGGCTACCTCCTTTAGCCGCCGCTTTAACAAAAACCGCGTATTACT
>BLMD01000126.1 GCA_011959925.1 Lachnospiraceae bacterium | reverse complement strand
CAGCAGGAAACTATAAACGGTCGGAGCGGACAGGAGGTATTGCGTAATGGCAGAGGAAAAGGCAGGCGGAACGCCTGCGACTAGGGCAAAAAATAAATGGAATAAGAATAACTATGATTCTTTTCTACTTACTTCCATACCGAAAGGCAGGGCGGAAGAGTGGACGGAGATAGCCAAGGAATTAGGGTACAAGAGCCGGAATCAGATGATTGTTGCAGCAGTTGAGGAAAAAATAAAAAGGGAAAGGGGCGAGGGTTAGGGTGTACGCTTATAAGGACGGCGTATATACTAATGATGATTGCAATATCCATAAAACGGTAAGATTCAAGCCGGAGATATTCAGAATCATAGAAGAAAGTCCGGGGAAGAATTTCACGGACAAGTTGCAAAAGATTGTTGAGGAATACGCCAAGAACAAAGAAAAAGTTTTGTAGCACATATTCAGGAATTTGTAGCACAAAATCTATAAAAACCCTTGACAATATACTTATATAAGTATATAATATAATTGTAGCAAGGAGATAGCAGGAAAGGAGTTAAAGAAATGGAGAACACCGAAGAAATGGCAGTATTCAAAAGTTACCTAAGACGTTTAATGAGGGACCTTAAAGACTTGCAAAAGGCGATTAAGGAAAAGAACACGGAGGAAGCCGAAAGGCTCATAAATGATTTAATCGAGGATACCCAAAAGGATATTGAAGATTAAATAGGGATTCACACAGGGGGCGGACTTCTTAACATTCCTGCTAACCGCCCCTAGTGTTTAAGGAAATAATAGCAGGAGAAAAGGAAAAAATCAAGATACAATAGACCGATTCGGACACAAAAAGCCGGAGGGATTGGCAGCATGGGTTAAACTTATGCTCTATTTCACTATGGGAAAGGCGGTAAGGCGGAATCCAAAGGGGGCAGCAGGACATTTTACCCGCTGCCCCCTTTTCATCATAGGAGGTAGCAGGCATGGGAAAGCTGTTTAAACAAATGAGCCATAACGACCGTATCAAAATGGAAGCCTTGTTAAATGCAGGACATTCCAAAGCGGAGGTAGCAAAGCAATTACATTTCCACAGAAGCACGATATACAGGGAATACGACAAGGGTAAATATATGCACCGCAATTCTGATTATACGGAAGAGGAAAGGTACAGTAGTGACTTGGGGCAGAAAGCACACGACTACGCCCAAGAGGGAAAAGGCAGGGCGTTAAAAATAGGGAATGATAGGGAATTGGCGGAGTGCATAGAAGATAAAATAGTAAACGATAAGTACAGCCCGGAAGCAGCATTAGCGGAGATAGCCAAAGGAGAAAAGCAGTTTAAAACCACTATCAGCTTGCGGACACTTTATAGATATATAGACAATGGAATTTTCTTGAAACTGACAAACAAAGACCTACCTATCAAGAGTAAAAAGAAAAAGCATAATAAAAAGGTAAAGGTACAGAAAAGGGCAAGTGCAGGGGA
>BLMD01000125.1 GCA_011959925.1 Lachnospiraceae bacterium | reverse complement strand
TGGCCGACGAGCCGACCGGCAACCTTGACAGTAAGACCAGCGCCGAGGTGCTGGGACTTATCAAGCGTACCGGTGCGGAGTTCCGGCAAACTGTTGTGATGATTACCCACAACAACGACATAGCCCGTCTTGCAGATCGGATTGTCCGTATTGAGGACGGCAAGATTGTGGAGTAAGGAGGTGGCAATCTATGACATGGCCTTTTGAGAATGACACCAGCGCTATTATTAAAAAATTAGCGTCTGCTCAATTAAAGAAAGAGCGTTTGAAGAAGATTTTTACGATTATTGCAATTTCATTAGCAACATTTTTGATGGCGTCTGTATTGCTTCTGGCTTCTGAAATTATTACAGTGAACCAAAATGGAGGTAATAACATTACGGGTTCCTATCATGCTCTTATTTCCAGCATAGAAAAAGAACAATATCAAAAACTGTCTGATGATGTGCGAGTGGATTTATGCGGATTCACAGCTTCTATTGGTAGTGTTAAATCTGGAAATGATCGTCTTAATATTTCGTATTCCAACAACGATGCACTTACATTAAACGGGCTATCTGTTTCCGAGGGGAAAATGCCAGAGAAAGATAATGAAATACTGATTGAACAAGAATACTTAATTCGGCAGAAGATAAATGCAAAAATTGGAGATACCATTTCATTACCAGACCCAAACAACGGCGAGGAAAAATCCTTTATTATAACAGGATACTTGAAAACAGGAGCTAAAGGCACTGACCGTTCATTATATGCGGCTATGGTTTCTGAAGAATATTTCTTAGAAATGGATGGATGGAATAACTTTTCACCGGCAGTAATGCTTCGTGTAAATTTAGATGCAAAGACGAACTCTGAGGATGTAAAAAACTTAATATCAGAGATAGCGACTGATGCAGGTTGTAAAGCGACTCCTTCTTATAATGAAGCATATTTGAATCTTAGCCAGCCTTCGGTATTGATGGTTATGGCGGCCGTTGCTGGGCTTGTTGTTATCGCAATCGCTGGTATTTTGGTAATATACAATATTTTCTATATTTCCATTATCAATTCAATTAAAGAATACGGACAGTTTCGCACAATAGGGATGACAGCAAAACAGATTCAAAGACTTGTTCTTAGGGAGGGAACTTTGCTGATGTTACCTGCAATTCCTATTGGACTAATTGCGGGAATTGTAGTGGCTTATATTTTAATTCCGCATGGATTTGAATTATGGAATGTGCTATGGATATGCCCGATTGTTGTTGCGTTAACCTATGCCACTGTGCGCCTGTCCATCAAAAAACCTGCTAAAATTGCCGCGACCGTTTCACCCATAGAGGCTTCCCGCTATGAACAAAATAATCAACCCAAATGTAAACATAGGCAGCACAAACTAACGCCGGGGTCTTTGGCAGTAAATCAAGCTCTGCGTTATAAGAAAAAGAATATACTGACAGTCGCCTCTCTTGTCTTGACTGGCGTTTTACTGTTAGGTTTATCTTCTGTCCTTTCTTCTATAAATGCAAAAGATATGTCTTTATCTGGGTTTGCAAGAGGACAGTTCATTTTAAGAATCTCAAATCAGGAGCTAATGGAAAGTCCTTTGGAGATATTACAGAAATCAAGTCCTTTTACGGAGGAAGTGGAAAAAGAACTCTCACAATTATCAGGTGTGCAAAGGATTATGAACGATCAGCATCTACCAGTTTCCTATGATTTGCAAGCAATGGAATCAGATGCTGAAATTGTAGGATTTGAGAAAGCAGATATGACTTTGTTGCAAAGCTGTATCTTAAATGGAGAAATATCAGATTATGAGCAAATGGCAACTGAAAATCAGATGGTTATTGGCCGGCCGAATGACTTTGAGAAGTATTTTGGTATTCGTCCAGAAGTCGGCTCGTCGGTGCCTCTAAAGATTTTTGATGGGGAGCATACGAAGAATCTGGAATTTGAGATTGCGGCAGTTCTTGACGAAAGTAAGATTGGAAATAATGGAGATAAAATAGATATGCTGTTATTGCCGGTTGATTCAATGCAAAAAATTGCACACAGCAATTTAACATATCAGTATGTAATTTGCGTAGAGGATTCTTTTGAACAGCAAGCAGACAATGAAATAGACCAAATTGTATCAGATAATCCACGACTGAGTATTGATTCGCTTTCTGCTGCGATTGCCCAAAATGAAAACTTCTTGCAGGGAACACAGTTAGCCCTTGCAATAGCCATTGTTTTAATTGGTTGTTTTTCTGTGATGAATTTGCTAAATACAATTTTGACGGGAATTATTGTAAGGCGCAAAGAGTTTTCTCTCATGCGTTCAGTGGGAATGTCTCAAAAACAATTATCCGTGATGGTTCATAAAGAGGGATTGATCGTAGTTGGTATTGGACTTGTATTATCTGTGATAATTGGTGGAGGAATTGGATATGTTCTTTGCTCATTTTTGAAAAACAACCTAATGAACTATTTGAATTATCAATTTCCATTGGGTATTACAATCTTGTATTGTGCGATTGTTATTTTATGTAGTGTGCTGATTACAACAGGAGCCTTAAAGCAGCAAAGCAAGTTATCAATGATGGAAGCTCTGCGATAAGTGTATTTTTTTAGAATATCAGAGGAGGCGATGCAATGGAACTGACCCCGACATTGATTTTGAATCTGGCGCTGCTGATCGTCCCGCCCGTTGTCCTTGTGCTGGTGTTCCGGCAATGGCTAGCCCGGCACATACGCTGGACGGTTGCCTTGACTGCTCTCTGTGATGTTCTCCTGTTTTGGGATGAACTGTTCTACTATGAGAGTTTCGGTCTGTTCGCTGTGCTGATTCTGGTGCAGTTGGTGTCCACCGGCGCAGCAGCGTTCCGCATTTACAACAAACAAAGAAAGGATTGAATTTTATGAGCATTTTACAGACTATCGACCTGAAAAAGTATTACGGCACAGAGCCGAACATCACCCGCGCCCTTGACGGCGTGAACTTCTCCGTAAATGACGGCGAGTTTGTGACCGTTGTGGGAACCTCCGGCAGCGGTAAGTCCACCCTGCTTCACATGATGGGCGGGCTGGACACCCCTACTTCCGGCAATGTCATTGTCCGGGACAAAGAACTGTCGAAAATGAACGACAAGCAGCTCACCATCTTCCGCCGCCGCAACATCGGCTTTATCTTCCAAAACTATAACCTTGTTCCTATCCTGAATGTGTATGAGAACATCGTCCTGCCGGTGGAGCTGGACGGGGACACGG
>BLMD01000124.1 GCA_011959925.1 Lachnospiraceae bacterium | reverse complement strand
AAAAATTTCAACCTTTTTTTGAACAATTTTTCACTTTCGGCATATTTACTAATTGGGTAGTGGGTATTTTGTAGAATTTAACTATACAGAATGAAATACAGCAGATGTGCTACCCTTACTATACCAGAGTGCGCCCGCCTTGTAAACTCCCTTTTGCTGGAATGGGCGCAGCTTTAAGGCTGCCACTGCTGCCAGCCTCTCAAAGTCGCTATATCTGATATTAAGCCAGCTTTTCCAGCTCTTCTGTGAAAAGCTCCCCAGCAGAACGGTAGCCATGTATCCTGCGTGGGTAGCCGTTTATCCAGCCCTCTATTTTCTCTATTTCCTCGTCGGTCTTATCGTCAAAGTTTGTACCCTTTGGCACTTTGCGGCGCACCATTTTATTTGTTACCTCATTCGTGCCACGCTCCCAGCTGCTATATGGGTGGCAGTAATACAAATGTGTCCTCTTTTCTCCCTCTTCCAGTATAGAACGCTCTAAGCCGTTCACGTCTGCAAACTCGCTGCCGTTGTCTACCGTAATTGTCTTAAATATCTGCTTAAACATATCCGCACCATATTTGCGCTCTAATCTATCCAGCGCCGCTACTACCGCCTCGTCCGTATGGTCTGGCAGCTTAAATATAATCTCGTCCCGTGTCTTTCTTTCCGTCAGTACCAGCAGCACGTTTTTAGATACTCCCCGCTTGCCTATTACACTATCCATTTCCCAGTGTCCGAACTCTTCCCGCTTGTCTATCTCTTCTGGGCGTTTTTCTATGCTGTCGCCTGCTGCTGCCCGTGCCTGCTGCTTGCGTACTTTCTTATAGCCCCGCTTTTTATTCTTCTTTACTGGTAAATCCTTATTTGTCAGCTTAAGGAAAACGCCCTTATCTATGTAGCTGTAAAGAGTAGCCACGCAGACGGTAGTATTAAATTCTCCCTCTCTACCCTGCGCCTTAAGCTCTCCCAGCACTGCTGCTGGGCTGTAATCCTCGTTTACTATCTTGTCCTCTATGTAATTTGCATATGCAATATCGTTGCCTATTTTAAGCTGTGTGCCTCTTACCTTTAAATTTTCCTCTGCCTTTTCCTGTGCTATGTCTGGGCTGTATCTTATTTCTGTCGTCCAGTCACTATTACGGTGTTCGTATTCTCCCCTTTTCAGCTCATTATATATAGTGCTGCGGTGTACTCCCAGATGCTTTGCTATTTTCGCCTTGCTTAAGCCCTCTTTAAGCAGCGCCTCTATTTTTATCCTATCCGCCCTTGTCAGCTGGTGGCTACCCTTTTTATTTGCCATTATCCCTACCTCTCTTTCGTTGTGGTCTATATACGACGAAAAGCCGCAAACTCTTTTACAAGTCTGCGGCTCTTATTTCATAGCTCATTTACAGCATTTCTTACAAGCTGTATATTTTTTCTTTGCTTGGCTTAGCGGTATGCCCTTTGGGTTTTTCATTCCAGAGCAATTAGGCTTACTGTGGTACTTTTTACTGCTGCGGTCTATATATACTATCGTTTCGCCCGCCGTGCGCTGGCTGCGCTGCTGCTCTTCTACAATAACGTCAAGCTCTATATTGCACCCAAACGTCTGTACCCCCCCCAGAAATTTCCAGTATTTCTGCGGTGTAGCGGGCATTAGGATACTTTGCCGCCAAATCCTTTGCCAGTTCTGCCGATAAATACCCCAGTATTTTATTTCCCCATTTCACATATGCGGCAGGCTCTCCGTTGTATGTGGTTTTCTCTATCTCTATTTCCTCGTCGCCCGTCATACGGCTTAATATATCCTGCCTGCTTTCGCCGTCGTCGTTCTGGAAAGTCGCGCCCACTACTTTTGTGCGTATGGTTTCCGCAATCCTGCTGCCAGCGGCAGGCGTTCCCGCTGTCCTCGGCGCTGCCTGCTGCCCTGCCGCCTCTTTTGCTGGTTTGCGTGCCAGCAGAAAACATACGGCAGCAATCACTATGCAGCCGATACCGCCCGTAATATTCCCAGACGGCAGCGCCACCACTCCGCTTACTGCAAATAGCGCAGCCGCCCCATAAAGTACCATTTTCTTTTTACCCATGATAAATAAACCTCACTTTC
>BLMD01000123.1 GCA_011959925.1 Lachnospiraceae bacterium | reverse complement strand
GAGGGTGTAGGAAACCTGCCGCCAGCGGCGGCAAGGCGCCTTTACCCTACCCTACTATCTGTTAGATTCTGTCCTTGCCAGCACGATGCTGTCCAACAGCGAGTATATCGTCATGCTGAACCAAGCGGCGTCCGACAGACAGAAACTTGCGGATTTGCTGAATATCTCAAACGAGCAGATGAGCTATATCACCAATGCGGACGCAGGGTGCGGCTTGATAAAATACGGGAGTTCCCTTGTGCCGTTTACCAATAAATTCCCGAAGAATACCCGTCTGTATCGGCTGATGACAACAAAACCGGGCGAGGACAGTGCAAACCGGAGCAGATAAAAATTTATTATAGGAGCAGATAAAATATAGGGGCGGCTTGCGAACAGTGGAATATCTGTTAGAGAGCCGCCTTTTTCTATGGAGGGATCAGAATGTCAGAAATCAGGTTTTCATCTAAGGAGCATGAAAAGTTTTTTTACACAATGATGGCGAAATCCCGTGTCAATGACTGCTACCACAGAGCCTTTTTCTACTGCGTGGGCATTTCCGACACGGCGAGGAACAACGTAGGAAGGATGTTTGACTTTAAGCAGGACTGCATCAAGCCGGAGGGACTGCATGAGGGGTGGCAGACAGGAGGGACGGTGCGGCTTACCCGCCTTGCCCTCAACCTCTGGAACGGTTATGCGGAGCAGGGGGACGAGCGGATGTCAACGCCCTATGAAATCTTTGACTGCGGCTATGCGCCCTATTTTTACGAAGCCATAAAAATGCGGTATCCCGAATATTGCAGGGACTTACCCGCAGTTAAGACAAGGGCGGACAGTGCAGAGAGGGGAGGGCGTTAAGCATGGAAGCGGCGGTTGCATTAAGGGAACAGCCGGAAATCCGGGAGCTGTTTCAGGTTCTGGAAGGGAACGGGCTGAAAAAAGAGCGGCAGGAGGTGGAAACCCTTGTCAATTATCTGGAAGGCATGGAAAGCCAGTTCGATCAGGTAATGAAAGAATTAAAAGAGGTGCGGGGGCAGTTGGAGCAGATTCAGGACAGGGGGATAAAAGCGACTGCCGTCCGGCTTCTGGACAGCGCAGAGGGCAAGGTGCAGGAGATTGGCGGCCAGATTGCCCTTGTAAAGACAAACCTTGTCCGTTCCGCAAAAAATGCAGTGCAGGAGTTTAAAGAGAAAGGCGTGGACGCATTAAGGAGGGCAGTATCCGCCATGAAAATTCCTATCGCCTTATCTGCTTTAAAAGAAAGCCTGCACAGCGGCATGGAAAGCATGGAGCGTAATGCGGCGAAAATCGGCATTGTCGGCGGCGAGCTGAATAAAGCGGCGCAGCACACAAAAAATGCGGGGCGGGCGTTGATCGGCAGGCGCATCAAGGAGCCGGCAGAGCCGAAAGGGGATAAAGGCGTCCTTGCGAAAATCCAGAAAGCATTTCTGTCTTTCGGCAGGTCATTCGCCGCAATGGAAAAAGCGGCGGGGAACGCACAGAAGCGGATGGAGCAGTTTTGCCGGGGAGAGGATAAAAAGCCATCGGTGAAAGCGGAGCTAAGGCAGATAAAAAGAGGGAGGAACGAAAGCCAGAAAATACAGCCAGCCAAAGAGCAGGCAAGATAACCAGTGACACGCAGGCGCAACGCCTGTTATTTTTATGAAAATATCCGGCAAAATGCCAAAGGAAAGCGTTTTGCCGGGACTTTATGGAGGATTTTTGAATGAAGAAAAAATTTTATATCTATACCGCAGGGGCGGCACTCTGTACCCTGCTTTTCTGTATTTCCATGTTTCAGGTCATCACTCATTATGCCAGCGCAGACAAATCAACCAATGAATTTGCACAGTTGGCGGAGATTGTGGAGCAGGCAGAGGAATCGGAAGAAACCGGGGAAACCGAAGAAACGCCGGAGGATATGGCAGAGGGAGAGAACCAGTCCCCGCTTGCCAAATATCAGGAGCTTTTCAACCAGAACAACGATATGGCGGGGTGGATTTCCATTGACGGGACAAACATCAACTACCCGGTGATGTTCACCCCGGACAATCCCGACTTCTACCTGAAGCGCAGCTTTGAAAAGGAATACAGCGCATACGGGGTGCCTTATATTGCGGAGCATTGCAGCCCCTTTGAACCCAGCGACAACGTGATTATTTACGGACACCACATGAAAAACGGCACAATGTTTACCGGATTGATGGACTATGAGAGCCGGAAGTTTTACGAGAAACACAAAATCATCCGCTTTGACACGCTCACGAAAACAGCGGACTATGAAGTGATTGCAGTATTCAAGACCACAGTATACGACGATACGGGGTTCAAGTATTACCTGTTCGCCAATGCGGAAACGGAGGAAGAGTTTCAGGCGTATGTGGATGAGTGTAAAGCGTTATCCCTCTATGACACGGGAGTGGACGCAGAGTACGGGGACAAGCTGATTACGCTTTCCACCTGCGAGTATTCCCGGACAAACGGGCGGCTTGTGGTAGTGGCGAAAAAGATTGCGGAGTAATGGCAGGTTTATCCCAAAGGAGGGCGGGCGATGAGCAAGGGAATTAAGACACGCCAAGTCCATAAGGATGTAAAGGCACTGGACAAGACCGTGACGGGCATGGAACGAGTGAAGCGTGCCTATGTCCGCACAAAAGAAACCGTGGAAAAGGCACAGCCGCAGGAAAAGAGGTATGCTTCCCCCACGGAATATGCCGAGGATAAAACGGAGCGGGGAGCCGACCGAGCCGCCCATGAAGCCGCACATCAGGCGAGGAAGCAGGGCGGCAGGCTTGTGGACAAGGCAAAGGAAAAACACCGGATTTCCAAAGAAACGAAAGAAACCAGAGAGGCAGCCCGTGAGGGGAGAAGTACCACGCACGGGGAACCGCCAAACTCTCCCCGGCCTTCCGTACCGTCAGGCAGGGGAGAGCCTTACCAGCCGAAAGAGCAGATGAGGAAAAATGCGCAGGAGCAGGCGGCAAAACAGGCGGCGCAGAAGAAAGCCGAAGGGCAGAGAGCCATGCAGAGGGCGTCACAGCAGAGAATCTCACAGCAAAATGCCAGACAGCAGGCGGCACAAATCCGGGAGCTTCCCAAGCAGACCATCAAGACCATAGACCGGAGCGAAAAAACGGTCAAGACCGCAGGGAAAACGGGGCAGGCCGTGAAGAATACTGGGAAAGGGACAATCAAATCTGCCGCAAAATCTGTAAAAACCGCCGAACAGACCGCAGGGAAAACTGTAAAAACTACAAAGGAGGCGGCAAAGACCGCAAAAGCAGCGGCGAAAGCGTCCGTAAAGACAGCGGAAAAAACAGCACGGGCAGCAAGGCAGGCGGCAAGGGCGGCGGAACAGGCAGTGAGGGCAGCGGCAAAAGCCACAGCAAGCGCAGTAAAAGCAATCATAGCCGGGACAAAAGCACTCATATCCGCCATTGCTGCAGGGGGCTGGGTGGCCGTCCTTATCTTAATCATCGTCCTTCTGTTCGGCGGAATCCTCTGCATGGTGGGCGGCGGCAATTCCAGCACGGTAAGCCCGGTCAGTGCGGAGGTGGAAGCCTATGAGCCAGTCATCCGCATTTATGCGAAGCAGTATGGCATTGAGGAATATGTGGAGCTGATTAAGGCGGTGATGATGCAGGAGAGCGGCGGGCAGGGCAGCGATCCCATGCAAAGCTCCGAGAGCGGCTACAATACCAGATATCCAAGAGAGCCGAATGGGATCACCGATCCGGAATATTCCATTGAGTGCGGCGTTCAGGCACTGAAAGACTGCCTGCAAAGCGCAGGGGTGGAGAACCCGGTGGACATGGAGCATATCAGGCTGGCGTTGCAGGGATACAATTTCGGGAATGGCTATATCGCATGGGCGCAAAGCAACTATGGGGGATACACCGCCGCCAATGCCGCAGAATTTTCCGATATGATGGCGGAGCGGATGGGCTGGAGCAGTTACGGGGATAAGCAGTATGTCCCCCATGTACTCCGGTATTATATTTTCGGCAGAATCCCCACCGGAACCGGGAGCCATGCAATCGTGCAGGTGGCGTTGACGCAAGAAGGCAACAGCGGGGACACCTACTGGAGCTGGTACGGGTTTGACAGCAGGGTGGAATGGTGCGCCTGCTTTGTGTCGTGGTGTGCGGAGCAGTGCGGCTATCTGGAAAGCGGCGTGATACCGAAATTCTCCTTGTGTTCGGATGGTGTGGACTGGTTCCATGCCCGTGGGCAGTTCCAGGACGCAAGCTATGTCCCGGCAGCCGGGGATATAATATTCTTTGATTGGGGGAATGACGGGACAATCGACCATGTGGGCATTGTGGAGAGCGTGACGAATGGCGTTGTGAATACCATAGAGGGGAACAGCGGCGATATATGTGCGAGGAGAAGTTACAACATGGGCAGCGATGCTATATACGGATACGGTGTGCCATGCTATTAGTGGCGCAGGGCAGAAGAAATGCCCATGCAAAAGATGGGGAAGGGAGCTGCGAAAAAGGCGTTTTCCCTTATCAATATTTATTTGCATGATTTGAATGACAGAAGCAGAGTAAAACAAAAAACAGGCTTTCCTTGCCCGTTCTGTTTATGGGCAGGGGAAGCCTGTTTTTGTTTGATTCAGCCAGATGAATATATCCGGCATAAGTAATATCTAAAACAGCGCACAGCCATCTTTAAAGTTTTGGCTGTTCATTGTATAATAGGTGCAGGGATGGAGGAATCTGCAATGTCAAAAAAGAAAAACCGTCCGCATGGGCATTACTGTAAAATATGTGGTGAAGAAAAGGCGAATGAGAAGTTTTCCGGGAAAGGCCACGCAGCCCACATCTGCAAAACCTGTTCCCGTTTAAGTGCTGCGGAGAAAGCGGCGGCAATGGATATGAACCGATTGATGAATTTTCCTATGCGGTGGCTTTCAGAAAGTGAAAAGAAATGGCTGAAAGCCAAAATTCATAATGTTTTCCACCTTTCTGATTGTGTTTTTGTACTGGCTGCTTGCCTTGTGAGTGACAGCTTACACATTTTCGGTGGAAAGACAAGTCTTTTAAAGGAAAATTTATTTTGTTGTTGCGCCAAAACGAAAGCTATGATTTAAATACTGATATATCGTTTTACTTAAAATAAGATAAGCTCGTTTCAATTATTGTTTTTAGATAAAGGATAATCTTTGCTTTATCTTTAATATGTTTTTCTCTGGCCCAGTCAACTAAGGTTCCGGCAAGTGCTTCTGTATAAAAATTTGCAAGGAAATCCTTAAACTCTGGCTCAAGATGTTTTTGGGCTTTTTCATCTGCGTTATTGATTAGGGAAGATGTTATCGCTATAAAATCCGAGTAAAAAAAGCGTTTCATTTCATCACGTCCGATCGCATCATAGGCGCAACTGATAATATAGTCATTTTCATCTACATAATCCATGATAAAGCGGATAGCATCTTCGTAATCAACCAACAGATCAAAATGCTTCACTACTTCAATCGCTTCCTCGGTCAGCATCCAGCGGAGCAGCGCATATATATCATCAAAGTGATAATAAAAAGTATTCCGATTTACGCCGCAGTCCTGTATAATTTCTTTTACAGTAATTTTTGAAAAGTTCTTATGGCGCATGGCTTTTTTTAGTGAAAGAGCCAGTGCCTTTTTTGTTTCTAATGAGATTTCCTCATTCTTCAAACGACCACCTCCGTAATATTGACCACCGCTGGTGTCTAAACGACTTCATTATATCTCTGATCCATGAAAAAGCCAATAGACAATTTTAGGCAGGTGTCTGGTAAGTTGAATTTGTTAGGCAATTAGCGGTATGGTGTCTGACATCGAACACGGACAGGCTCATTGTCTGTTTTACTTTTTATCCCTTTCTATATAATAATCAATGATGTACCAGAAAAATGGCAGGAAGAAAATGAAAGCAACAGGAGGAATATTATGATTATTTGTATTGGCCGGGAATTTGGCAGTGGCGGACACGAGATAGGTAAAGAAGTAGCAGATAGGCTGGGATTTACTTTTTATGACCGGACATTGGTAGAAGAAGCATTGTCCCGCTCTACAATTCCCCCGGAGGAATTAGAAAGGGCAGATGAGAAAAAACATAATCCGTGGCTTCACCGTATTTGGTATGATGCACAGAATGAGGAATTGAGGGGGCTGTCTGCTAATGATATGCTTTTCTCCATTCACAGCAAGTTAATAACGGAGCTTGCCAGTGAGGATAATTGTGTATTTATTGGCCGGTGCGCCGATTATATTTTGCAGAGCGCAGGCATCGAAAGAATCAGTTTATTTATAGCAGCGCCGTTTCAGGATCGGGTGAAAAGAAAAATGGAGCTGTTACAAATGAATGAAAAAAACACAATTACTTTAGTCAGAAAAACAGATAAGGAACGAAAAGCCTATTATGACTATTATACAGGCAGGAGCTGGGGAAAGCCGCATAATTATGATTTTTGCATTAACAGTTCTAACTATGGAATAAAGCGAACAGCGGAGGTACTTGCGGAGAAATTGGCTCAGATGTAGGAGGAGGGAAATCTTATGCCAAAACAGTCCTATGATATAGTAATGCAGACTTCCATAGGTAAAAGATACGGAACAATGATTGTGGAATGGGAAGGGGAACAGATTAGTGGGCTTATGGAAATTTTAGGCCATACGGAAGCTTTTCATGGAGAAATAGATGAGACTGGAAATTGCCGTATTGAGGGGAGGATGATTTCTTTGACCCGGACGATTCCATACATTGCAGTAGGAAAAATCATTCCCTCAATGCTGCAGCTCTCCCTATGTGGAGAACGGAATATTTTTGAAGTGGCAGGTGTGCCATGTAAAGTGAATGGAGGAATAACATTGTGAGAAAGTTCTATACGGGTGTTGTCAGGCACCGGAAAAGTATTCTGATCTTTTTTATTGTATCAGTGATATTGTGCGCTGTATTAAAGAATTTCGTATCTGTTAATTATGATATGAATGATTATCTGCCGGAGGATGCGAAATCAACTGTTGCATTGGACATGATGGAACAGGAATTTGAGGGCGGAATTCCTAATGCCCGCGTTATGATAAATCATGTGACAATTCCGGAGGCTTTAGAGTATAAGGAGAAACTGAAAGCCGTGGACGGTGTTACGGAAGTAACATGGCTGGATGATGCAGTGGACATTACACTTCCTATCAGCGCGATTGATAAGGATATTTTGGAAACGTATTATACTGACAATACGGCATTGCTAACTGTGACGATTGAAGAAGAAAGCCGGATAAGTGCAGTGGCTGATATTCGGGAGATTATCGGTGATGAAAATGCAATGTCCGGAAGCGCCGTTTCTACGGCAACAGCCACATTGAATACTGTTTCAGAAATTCAAAAAATAACAGTAATTGCCGTGTTGTTTGTGCTTATTGTACTGATTCTGACAACAAGCTCATGGGTAGAGCCAATCATTATATTAGCTGGATTAGGGATTGCGATATTGATTAACGGTGGAACGAACCTGATTTTTGGAGAGATTTCTTTTGTCACAAATGCGGCAGGAAGTATCCTCCAGCTTGCAGTTTCGCTGGATTATTCTGTATTTTTGATTCACCGTTTTGAAGAATGCCGGAAAGAGACAACAGATGTACAGGAAGCTATGGTAGATGCCTTATGCAAATCTACAACGTCTATTCTTTCCAGCGGATTGACGACAGTGATTGGTTTTTTGGCGCTGGTGCTAATGCAGTTTCAAATCGGGCCGGATTTGGGTCTTGCACTGGCAAAAGGCGTGGCGGTAAGTCTTATCATAGTGTTTATATTTATGCCTTCTCTTGTTTTAGTTGCTTATAAATTCTTAGATAAAACAAAGCACCGTCCGCTTATGCCAAGTTTCAGAAAATTTGGGGTAGCAGTCAACCGCATAGCAGTCCCTATGGTGTGCCTGTTTGCCGTTATTGTTATTCCGGCGTATCTGGGATCAAATGCAAATAAATATTATTACGGTTCGTCAAAGATTTTCAATGAGGAAACACAGCTTGGCAGGGATATTGAATCTATCGAAAAAATATTCGGACAGCGTGACACCTATGTATTGCTTGTTCCCCGTGGTGATACTGCTACAGAAACAGCGCTTTCGGATGAACTCCATGAAATTCCTCAGATTACAAGCATTATATCCTACGTTGATATGGCAGGGGCAGAAATCCCTTTGGAATATCTGGACGAGGATACCCTGTCCCAGCTAATGAGTGAAAATTACAGCCGGATGGTGCTTTCCGTGGATGCCTACTATGAAGGAGAAGAAACCTTTTCACTTGTAGAAACAATACGTGACATTGCACAATCCTATTATCCAGATACATGGCATCTTGCCGGAGAAGGAGTGAGTACATACGATTTGATGGATACGGTAACGGCAGATATGGTTAAAGTAAATTTGGCTGCTATTTCTGCTGTTTTTATCGTACTTCTTCTGACAATGAAATCTGTTACTTTACCTGTCATTCTGGTATTGAGTATAGAAACGGCAATCTGGCTGAATCTGTCATGTCCGTATTTTATGGATCAGACCATTTTCTATATTGCATACCTGATTATCAGTTCGATTCAGTTAGGCGCGACCGTTGATTATGCAATTTTAATGACAGACCGCTATAAAGAGAACCGACAGAGTTTATCGAAAAAAGAAGCTGTGCGCCAGACGATTTCAGATGTTACGGTATCCATACTTACATCGGGCAGTGTTCTAACCGCAGTTGGATTGCTACTTGGGTATATCTCTACGAACCAGCTTTTGGCACAGCTTGGTATTTTTGTAGGCCGTGGGGCAATCCTTTCATTAGCGATAGTGCTGCTGATTCTTCCGGGACTCCTATTCCTGTTTGATAAACTGATTACAGGAACGAGGAAAAAGCATGAACGTAAAAAATTTTTGTTTCACAGGGAGGTAATAAACCATGAATCACTTTAATCTAAAAAAATCCACATCCGTAATTCTTGCAACTGCCCTTCTTGTCTCTGCTTTACCGGTTTCTGTATCTGCTATGGAAGCAAATACAGACAAGGAAGAAGTTGTCTATGTAAATCTAGGCAATGATGGATCGGTCAGAGAAATCAATGTTGTCAATATTTTTGGAGGAAATGCAGAGGGCGTTATTACTGATTATGGAAAATATCTGGATGTGCGGAATATGACAACAACAGACATGATTGACTATTCTGATGATACCATAAAAATCAATTCGTCTGCCGAAAAGCTATATTATGAGGGGAGACTTGAAAGCACTCTGATGCCGTGGGATATTCAGATACACTATTTTTTAGATGGCAAAGAGTATTCCGCAGAAGAAATCGCAGGTAAAAGCGGTGAAATGAAAATTACGATCTGCATTGTGCAGAATCAGCAATATCGGGGAGATTTCTACGACAATTATGCTTTGCAGGCTTCTTTGTCACTAGATACGGACAAATGCAAGAAAATAGTAGCCCCGGATGCTACGGTTGCAAATGTTGGAAGCAATAAGCAGCTTACCTATACAATCTTACCCGGAAAAGGAGCGGATATTGAGATTACAGCGGAAGTGTACGAATTTGAAATGGATGGAATATCAATCAATGGAATCCCTCTGAATCTTAATATCGAGGTAGATGATGAAGAATTGATGGAACAGGTTACGGAACTGTTGGATGCGATCAGCCAGTTAGATGACGGGGCTGCCGAGCTTCATGATGGCGTTGTGGATTTGCAGGACGGCGCACAGTCTGAATTAAAAAGCGGCGTGAATGATTTGAAAGATGGTGCAGAACTGCTTCATAATGGTGCCGCTGATTTGAAAGACGGAGGAAGCACTCTGCAGAACGGTGCTGCTGATCTGCAGAATGGTGTGAATGCACTGGACGAAGGGATTCATTCTCTGAATAGTGGAATTGGGCAGATGCAGGAGGCTTTAAAGGCGTTGAATCAGCAATCGCCGGAGCTGGTAAATGGTTCAGCTTCTTTTATGGCAGCGCTGTCACAGCTTCAGGAAGCATTAGGCGGAGTATCTTTGACAACAGAAGATTTAAGTGCATTGACAGATGCGTCTTCGGCAATTAAGTCTGGCATAGATGACCTTGTAAATGGGATAACTGCCCTGCAGAATAATGTGAATTTTGATGCATACAAAAGCGTTATGTCCCAGAATGGTTTGGATATTGACGGTCTGCGGCAGAAAAATGAGTCTGCAATCAGTGGTTTGGAGGGACTTATTACATCATTATCCTCACAAATTGAAGGCCTTAAAAATGCCGGCATAGATACATCTGAAATAGAATCACAGGTTTCGCAGCTTTCTGACATTATTTCGTTATTAAGCGCTAACAATGCAAGCATAGGCGGAACAGAAAGCTATTTGCAGACAGTAAGTTCCAATTTATCTTCTTTACTGCAAGGTGCAACAGCGCTGCAAGAAAACTATGGAGCCTTTGACGGGAAAATTGGGGAACTGGTAAATAAAATTGGAGGTCTGGCGTATCAGATGTCAGAGCTTTCCTCCGCCATAAATACATTAGTCTCTGAGTATGGAAAACTGGATCAGGGAATTAAGGGTTATACGGAGGCTGTTGCTAAAATTGTTGCAAGCTATTCACAAATCACAGACGGAGCTGCCCAACTTGTTACTGGGAGCAGTGCATTAAAAACAGGCAGCGAAAGTTTATATAGCGGAACAGGAGAATTACTTTCTGGTATTGTTGAAATATACGATGGAACGGGAACATTGAGAGATGGAACCGGAACATTGGATGATGGCGTTGCAGAACTTTTATCTGGTATTGCACAGCTTTATGACGGTGTGGGTGAATTGAAGGATGGTACTTCCACAATGAGGGAGGAAACCGAGGGCATGGATACGGAGATTACAGATAAAATTGATGAATTAATCGAAACGGTTACAGGCGGAGATTTTGAGATAACCTCTTTTGTATCGGAGAAAAATACAAATGTTCAAAGTGTGCAGTTTGTAATTAAGGCGGATGGCGTTCAGATGGAGGAAGCCAGTGAGGTAATAAAGGAGGCACCAAAGAAACTTACGGTATGGCAAAAATTCTTAAAGTTGTTTCAGAAAAAGTAGGATGCAGATTTGGATTCGGTAAGGAGTGATACAGAAAGCACAAATGATAAAAGGGAACCAGCAGGAGTATGCTGTTTCCCTTGTTTTATATCGATGAGGGGGAGTAGTTTTCAGAGGTAATCTTCTTTTGTTTTTATGCGCTATTCATGATTAAAATGATTTGACAATTATAGCCATTGTAACCCTTTTAAGTGACTTTGCAAAGCTGGAAGATGAAATATTCCATTTAAACAAAAGGCAGTTACAGGTAAAAGTGAAAAAATAGAATCGCTTTAGACCCACCAAATAAAAAAACGGTGTCTTTGGTGGGTGTGATTTGGCACGCCTAAATAGCAGAACCATAGATTTCCCTTCAAACCCGTTTTGAGTTTGGAGGCATTTTTTGTTTGTAAGTAGTAGATTTTATTTTCATTTGCTTTATCGGGGCTGGGTGGATTATCTGTTAATAGAAATTCCCGTCAGTACATGGGAGCTTTATGATTTAAATGTAGAAGCCAAAAATCAACATAATAAAAATAAATTCTCCACAAACCGTGAAGGTGTGATATCCTTTGCGGTTTTTCTTTTGTCGTTTTTTGTAAGAATACGCTGTAAGATTGTTTTGTGTATCGGTTGCCGTTCACCGCCTGCCAATCTGGATTTTTAACAAAAAATTCAGATTGGAGGAAAGGAATATGGAGGGTAACCGCCCAAAAAGAAGAAAGGATAAGTATAATCCTTATACTATATGCGAAAAAGACGGACAGTATTACGTTTCATTTAAAGATGGACAAGGTGTTTTACATAAGCTTGAAATCAGCAAGGTGCTGTTTGACACGTTTGATTCCTTTGAATTAAGCGACCTGGTGTATCTCAACGTAGTGGACAGGCATATCGAGCAGTCGGAGGTATGGGAATCAACTTTGAATGTGAGGGCAGTCCAAAAGCCGGAGGGCATAGAGGAAGTCGTGCTGAAAAAGATTCAGGCTGAAACATTACATACGGCAATGAAAAAACTGCCGGAAATGCAGCGGCGCAGGATGCAGTTGTATTATTTTGAGGGCATGACTTACGAGCAGATAGCGAGGAAAGAAGGCTGTACTAAAATGCCAGTCAAGCGTTCCATCGAAGCTGGGATTGAACGCCTGAAAAAAGAATTGAAAAAAATTTAAATTTAGGTAGCTACTTTTTGCCTTTAAGTGAGGAAACAGGTGAGGGAGATAAAAAATCCCTTTCCTGTTTTCCGCTTTTATGCACATGGGTTATGTGCATGGAGGGATGCCCGAAGGGTGTCTCCGTTATGCGGTGAATGGGTTTGTACCATGATAATTTCATACCCATTCACCAAGCACATTCCTGTTGTTATCGTGATGAGCGTAAGCCACGTTAGCAGGTACGCCATGAG
>BLMD01000122.1 GCA_011959925.1 Lachnospiraceae bacterium | reverse complement strand
TATGGAACAACAGCCAGAACTTGTTTTTGAGGAGGTTGCAGAACTTACGGGAACAAATCGTGGAGGATTTGGTTCGACTGGCAAAAATTAAAGAAATAAAGGATGTTTGAATTTATTTTACCCTTTTGGAGATACTGTTCTTGATATTGAAATTATGTAACTGAAAAATTTGTTGCAAGACAATTATAGAAAACAGGAGGGTGGAAATGAGAACATCACATTTAAAAATTACGGATGTACATGCAAGAGAGGTACTAGATTCCAGAGGAAATCCGACAGTGGAGGCAGTAGTTATTGTAAACGATTGCTGTGAAGGAAGAGCAAGCGTACCGTCAGGCGCGAGCACAGGAAAGTTCGAGGCAGTGGAATTAAGAGACGGTGAAATGCGTTATATGGGGCTTGGCGTGGAGAAAGCTGTAAACAATGTGAATACCAAGATTCGAGACAAGCTACTTGGCGTCGATGTGTGCAGTCAGAAAATGATTGATCATATTTTAGTGGATACTGATGGAACGGAAAATAAAGGAAATCTAGGCGCGAACGCTACATTAAGTGTATCGATGGCTGCTGCCCGCGCCGCTGCAAATGCGCTGCAAATGCCATTGTACCGATATTTGGGGGGCGTTAAGACAGACCGACTCCCAGTTCCAATGATGAACATCCTAAATGGAGGCAGACATGCTACAAACACAGTTGATTTTCAAGAATTTATGATTATGCCTGTCTCAGCAGCAAACTTTCGGGAAGCATTGAGAATTTGTGCAGAGATTTATCACAACCTCAAGAAAATTTGTCATAAGAGAGGACTTTCGACTGGCGTAGGAGATGAGGGTGGTTTTGCTCCTGACCTTCCCGATGCATTTGCTGTGTTGGATTTGATTGTAGAAGCAGTCAAAGCAGCAGGATATACTCCGGGACATGATATTAAGATTGCGTTGGATGTGGCGGCTTCCGAATTATATAATGAAGAAGATGGCACCTATCATTTTAGTGGTGAGACAGAATTAAAACGTCGAAAAGCTAGTGTAGATGGGAATGGTGCTTGCGCTTGCTATGAGGCTGGAAAAGAGTTTGATATCAAGGACAATGAATCGATTATTCGGAGGACAACAGAAGAGATGATTGCATACTATGAACAGCTGATAGAGCGGTATCCAATTATTTCAATAGAAGATGGATTGGCGGAAGATGATTGGGATGGTTGGGCAGAACTTACCAGACGAATTGGAGATAAGGTTCAGCTTGTGGGAGATGATTTATTTGTGACAAACACAAAGCGACTTGATGCTGGTATTAAAAAACATGTTGCAAATGCTATATTGGTTAAAGTAAACCAAATTGGAACGGTGAGTGAGGCAATAGAAGCTGTGGAGATGGCACAACACAATGCTTACAAAGCTGTGATTAGTCATAGAAGCGGTGAGACAGAGGATTCATTTATCGCAGACTTAGCAGTAGCCATGAATGCGGGTCAAATTAAGACAGGTGCACCGTGTAGAAGTGATAGAGTAGCAAAATACAATCAACTGTTGAGAATTGAAGAGGAGATTGATTTAGTTTCTCGATACTTGAATCCTTTTAATAAAATTTAATTGTTTTTAAGACAGGACTTTGTATTTTGTGCAAAGTCCTGTTTTAGGAGAAGTATGCCAATAAGGTGTAGCAAGAAGGAGAGATAAAGTTGCATTACGCAATTATAGATGGGTATTTAAAAGGAAAGTGTCAACAAGGATAATACAAAGAATTTCCAAATATAGTAAAAATAGTTAAAATTTTGCGACAATTATATGAAAAATATAGATAATATGCAAAATTTACATAATTTTTTTAAATAATATAAAAAATTTCCAAAATTCACCGATATATATAATGCGCAGCAAAATATTAATTAAAACAGTTATAAAAATGTCAAATAATACCCTAATATGCCAACAGACATGTTTTATAGCTGCTTAATAAAATATTTTCAGGATAGGGTGTCTAATGTTCTGGATTACGATTCAGAGTATTAGATACCCTATTTTGATGATAACTTTTCATTTGGGGGTTTTTCGTATAGAAATTTTGTGATACAATGACAAATAAGAGCTGTTGATAAGTATGGTGTTTGACAGCAGTTTCTTAAGCAAAAAAGGTAAAATAAAAAAGAAGGAGATTGAAATTGTGGAAAAGGTTACGGAAGATATAATAAATATAGGAGTGAATGACAGAACAATCACTCTTTTTGAAGGTCAATATGAAGTAAAAAATGGAATGGCATACAATTCGTATGTAATACTAGACGAGCAAGTGGTTGTGATGGATACGGTTGATCCACGTGCGACTCAGGAGTGGTTAAAAAATCTGGATGAAGCAGTGGGGACAAGACGTGTGGATTATCTGGTAATTCAACATATGGAACCAGATCACGGCGGTAGCATTGTACAGTTGATGGAACGTTATCCAGAGATGAAACTTGTAGGAAATGCAAAGACATTTCAGATGTTTGAGCAGTTTTTTGATGTTTCATCCAGTGACAAAATGGTTACTGTAAAAGAAGGTGATATTCTTTCTGTTGGAAAACATACATTACAATTTTTTATGGCGCCAATGGTTCACTGGCCAGAGGTAATGGTTACTTATGAGCAGACAGAAAAGGTATTGTTTAGTGCCGATGGTTTTGGCAAATTTGGAACACGTGACGCAAAAGAGGACTGGGTACAGGAAGCCAGAAGATATTATATTAATATCTGTGGAAAGTATGGTATGCAAGTACAGGCACTATTAAAGAAAGCATCCACATTAGAAATTAATATAATTTGTCCACTACATGGACCTGTGTTAACAGAAAATCTTGGATATTATATTGAGAAATACAATATATGGAGCAGTTATGAACCGGAAGATGAGGGTGTGCTGATTGCCTGTGCATCTATTCATGGCCATACGTTGCATACGGCTGAAAAAATGAAAGAAATTCTGGAACAGAAAGGTGCAAAAAAAGTAGTTCTTATGGATTTAACCAGAGAGGATCTTCATGAGGCTGTCGCAGATGCATTTCGTTATCGCTATTTAGTTCTTGCAGCGGCATCATATGATGCAGGGGTATTTCCACCTATGGAGGATTTCTTAAATAAAATTAAGGCAAAGAATTATCAGAAACGTATGATTGGTATAATAGAAAATGGTTCATGGGCGCCAACTGCTGCAAAAAGTATGAAATCCTTGCTTGAAGGAGCAAAAGCACTGACAATTGTAGAACCTGTTGTGACAATTAAATCGGCGATGAAAACAGAAAATATTTCGCAGCTAGAAGCGCTTGCCGATGCACTTTTAAAACTATAATGGATAGACAAAAGAAGAGTGATGGTCTACTCACGGTAGGTCACCACTCTATCACCTTCTAATATTCGCGTTTTTCCGTCAGGAATTAAAGATTCCTCTTCTCGCATAATCATTGCAATTAATTCATCAGGAGCTAAGTTTAAATCTGCAATGGTGCGATTGCACCACGGATGATATCTATCAATAAAAATTTCATCCAGCAATTCATTACCGCTTGGATTGTACGAGGGCGCACTCAGAATCACACTGTCACCCGCAAGAATGAGTGTATCCCCCTTTGTTATGATGGTTTCATGATTGCGCTTAATCATCAGCGCAAGAGAACCTGTGGGAAAGGATACTTCCTTGACAAGTTTGTTTTCCCAATTATGTCCTTTTGGAATATACATACGAATCAATGTAATGGAAGAGTCTTCCTGATAGTCATTGAAGGTTTTTCGGACATCTTCATTTTCATCAATCATATCAAGTTTTTCCGCCACTCTTGGAAGCAAAGTTCCTTGTATTGCAACAGAAAATAGAGATACCATAAAGACAATATGAAACAGATTGTGGGGCATAATAACACCACCTGCCACTGCCATAATCGCAAATACGGAAGAGGAAGCACCGCGAAGTCCTGCCCAAGAAACCAAAAGACATTGTCTTGCAGAGCACTGAAAGGGTTTTAGGAGCAGAAATACAGCAACAGGTCTTGCGATTAATGTAAGGATTACTGTGATGACAATTGCTGTAAATATCACGTTTGACATCTCATGCGGAATCGTTAGAAGTCCTAGCAAGAAAAAGATTAATATCTGTGCAAGGGAAGTGACTCCATCAAAAAACGGAATCAATGTGGCTTTGTTTTTGATATGGCTATTTCCAATAATAACACCCATAATGTATACTTGAGTGTATACATTATGGG
>BLMD01000121.1 GCA_011959925.1 Lachnospiraceae bacterium | reverse complement strand
GACGGGGAAAACATACGACCAGGCACTCCCAGCTGATTCCCATGGGAGGAAGTGCCTATATTATGGATACGCCGGGCTTTGGATCTTTGGATATTCCGGGGCTTTTTGCAGACAAATTGTGGAACTATTATGCAGAATTTCTTCCTTTTGAGCCGTATTGCAGGTTCAAAGGCTGCAGTCATATCCATGAGCCGAACTGCGGCATTCGGACGGCGCTTTTAGAGGGAAACATCCACAGACAGCGCTATGAAACTTATGTCAGTATTTATCAGGAATTAAAAGAGAATGAAAAACACGAGTGGAGGTAGCTATGAATTGTTTATCACCGTCTTTGCTTTCCGCAGATTTTGCGGATTTGGGAAGCCAGGTTGCCCTGCTGGATGCGGCGGGCGCACAGTACGTGCATATCGATGTGATGGACGGAATGTTTGTGCCGAGTATTTCCATGGGACTTCCGGTGATCCAATCCATCCGTCCGGTCAGCGAGCGCATTTTTGACGTTCATCTGATGATCGAAGAGCCGGATCGTTATATCGATGCGTTTGCCGAATCGGGAGCAGATATTATTACCGTGCATGCGGAAGCCTGCAGGCATTTGGACCGGACGATCCAAAAGATCAAAGAAAAAGGTATTTTGGCGGGCGCGGCATTAAATCCGGCGACGCCGCTTACGGCAGTCGAATATCTTTTGGGTGAGCTGGATATGGTTCTTGTCATGACGGTCAACCCGGGGTTTGGCGGACAGAAGCTGATTCCGTATACGCTGGACAAGATTCGTGATTTAAGGAACATGCTGGACAGGCGCAAATTAAAGACGGATATTGAAGCCGACGGCGGCGTGAACCTTCAAAACCTGGGAAACGTTGTGGATGCCGGGGCGAATGTCATTGTTGCGGGAAGCGCCGTATTTGGCGGAGATATCAAAGCAAACGTAGAGCGTTTTCTTGCGTATATGGCGAAAGAGGAGAAAAGATGAAGCGTGCGTTGATTGTAGCCGGAGGAAGCATCGAAGATGCATTCTGCCTGGAATATCTGCAAAACAATAGATTTGACCATAAAACTGCAGTGGATTTGGGGCTGCAGTTTTTTTATCAGAATAATCTTCTGCCGGATCGGATCGTAGGGGATTTTGATTCCATCGATCCGTCGGTTTTACGGTTTTTTGAAGAGAAAGAGGGAATTGCATGGGTCCGTCTGATTCCCGAAAAAGACGATACGGATACGGAAGCTGCCGTGCAGCGCATTTTGGCGGAAGGATATGGGGAAGTTCATATTTTGGGCGCGACGGGGAACCGGCTGGACCATATGCTGGGAAACGTAGGGCTTTTGGGTCTGGGATTTGAGACGGATACCAGGATCTTTCTGGTAGATTCCCATAACCGTGTGCGCATGATTCAAAACGATCTTACGATTTCAAAAAATGAGCAGTTCGGGAAGTATGTGTCATTGCTTCCGGTGACGCCGCAGGTAAGCGGTATTACACTGACCGGGATGAAATATCCGCTTTCGGATTATACGATGGAAGCGTACCATACGATCGGGATCAGCAACGAAATCATAGAAGAAGAGGCAGGCATCTCTTTCAAAGAGGGGACGCTTTTGGTATTGGAGACGAGAGATTAAGGTGGAGAGACTTGACTGTAATTACTAAAAAGCTTCCAAATAAAAATAAAAAGTACCCAATGAAATTCGAATTGATTATTCCAAAATAATAGGCAATATGTTATAATAACAACCTATATCAAGTTTTTTTGTGAAACGATACCTGAAATCATTTGATTTCAGGATAAAGACGTAACGTGCATGTAACTGCGGATACGAAGGCCAAAGATTGCAGAAGATCGAACGAACCTTCCGCGTTTTGTTACAAAAATATAGAGAAAGGTGAAAATCCTGATATAACAAGGATTTTCGGACAGGTAGCATCAGAAATGAAATTAGGAATCGTCGGACTTCCGAACGTAGGAAAGAGTACGCTGTTTAATTCACTGACAAAGGCAGGGGCAGAATCGGCAAACTATCCGTTCTGCACGATTGATCCGAACGTAGGGATCGTTGCGGTGCCGGACGAACGGTTAAAGAAGCTGGGGGATATGTACCATTCCAAAAAAGTAACCCCGGCAGTGATTGAGTTTGTGGATATTGCAGGACTCGTCAAAGGAGCCAGCAAAGGAGAGGGGCTTGGCAACCAGTTTCTTGCCAATATCCGCGAAGTGGATGCGATCGTGCATGTCGTACGCTGTTTTAAGGATGAAAATGTGGTTCATGTGGACGGAAGCGTAAATCCGGTCCGCGACATCGAGACGATTAATCTGGAGCTTATTTTTTCGGATATTGAAATCTTGGAGAGGCGTATCGCAAAGACGGCAAAAGGCGCCCGAAACG
>BLMD01000120.1 GCA_011959925.1 Lachnospiraceae bacterium | reverse complement strand
GGGATTTTCAGGGGTTCGTAAATCAATTCTTCTCAGAAGTTTACTGATTCATCTGCGCCGCAACCTCTGCCGCAAAGTCCTCATTCTTCTTCTCAAGTCCTTCGCCAGTCTCAAAGCGGATGAATTTCTTCACAGCCACTTTCGCGCCGACTTCTTTGGAAACAGCTTCCAGATACTTTCCAGCCGTCTGTTTGCCGTCTTCTGCCTTTACATACACCTGGTCTACCAGACAGATTTCCTTCAGCTCTTTATTCACGCGGCCTTCGATCATACCGTTGATTACTTTCTCCGGTTTCTGGGACTCTTTCGGGTCGTTCATGATCTGTGCTAACAGAATCTCTTTCTCATGTGCAATATAATCTGCACTGACTTCGCTTCTATCGATATATTTTGGATTCAATGCCGCAATCTGCATAGCAATATTTTTCATTGCCTCGTTTACTGTGTCGTTTACCACGTCGGATTCTGCAACAACGACAACGCCGATACGTCCGCCGCCATGGATGTAATCTACGATACAGCCGTTTTCTGCGGAAGCTTTTTCAAATCTACGGATTTTCAGATTTTCGCCGATCACTGCAACTTGTTCTACCAATACGTCTTTTACCGTTTTGGAAGTATCTTCCAGCCAAGCTTCTTCCATAAATGCATCCAAGTCTGCTGCTTCGGAAGCCAATGCCTGTTCAGCTACTTTTCCGACATATGTCTGAAATTTTTCGTTCTTTGCAACGAAGTCTGTTTCGGAATTAACTTCTACGATTGCTGCTTTGCTGTCTTTTACTGCAACTTTAACGATTCCTTCCGCCGCGATACGGGAAGCTTTTTTCTCTGCCTTTGCCTGACCGTTCTTTCTTAAGAATTCGATCGCTTCTTCCATATTTCCGTTTGTTTCATTCAATGCTTTTTTACAATCCATCATGCCTGCGCCGGATAACTCACGCAGTTCTTTTACCATTGCTGCTGTAATAGCCATTTTATTTTTCCTCCAAATCTATCTTAAGCCTCTGCCGTCTCTTCTGATGCCGGTTCAGATGCTTCTTCTACGTCTGTCTCAATCGTTCCCTGGTTTGCTTCCACAACGGCGTCAGCCATTTTGGATACGATTAATTTTACGGCGCGGATTGCGTCGTCATTGCCCGGAATTACATAATCGAGTTCTTCCGGATCACAGTTTGTATCAGCAATACCGATCAACGGAATGCCGAGAGTGTGCGCTTCCTGAATACAAATTCTTTCTTTTTTCGGATCTACAACAAAGATCGCATCCGGAAGTCTCTTCATTTCTTTGATTCCGCCGAGGTTTCTCTCTAACTTATCCCATTCTTTCTTCAGCGCGATGACTTCTTTTTTCGGAAGAACGTCAAACGTGCCGTCTTCTGCCATAGCTTCGATCGCTTTTAAACGTTCCACACGGCTGCGGATCGTCTTAAAGTTTGTCAGCATACCGCCCAGCCATCTTTCGTTTACATAAAACATGCCGCAGCGTTCGGATTCTGCTTTGATTGCATCCTGCGCCTGTTTTTTTGTTCCGACAAAGAGGATTGTACCGCCTTCTGCCACTACATCAGCAACCGCTTTGTAAGCTTCGTCTACTTTGCCTACGGATTTCTGAAGGTCAATGATGTAAATGCCGTTTCTTTCCGTGTAGATGTACGGAGCCATTTTCGGGTTCCAACGTCTTGTCTGATGTCCGAAATGAACACCTGCCTCGAGTAACTGTTTCATTGTGATAACGCTCATGTTTTTACCTCCGTTTGGTTGAATTCTTCCATATGCTTCTTCTCCTGAAGCACCGTTTCCGGCACCCGCTTCATCATCCGCATATGTGTTTGCTGCTTCGGACTCTGCCGAACTTGTAAAATTATAGCATATCTGGTTTCTCTACGCAAGCAGTATTTTCCTGAAAATTCTTTTCCCTTGAATGAAGCTTGCATCAAATTCTAAATTTTAAAAAACACCATTCCAACATACAATACGTTTTGCTCTTATATTCTGCCAAACATATTCTGCCAAAAACCGCCCGGCATCTGCCGGACGGTTTTTTACATAATCGAGTATCTTTGTTTCAGCACATAGTGCAAGGGTTCTATCGGCGGATATCCACGTACCCCATTTGCAGGGACTCTTCGGTAAATTCAGTTCCGCCGGAAGTATCCAGGCTGATATATAATGTATCCAGTTCTTCTTCTGTCACAATCCATGCCATATGCACGACTGCCGTTTCTCCCGGAGAAATACTTGTGATGTAATTATTATTTCGTTCTCCGCCATGCACGTCATAGTAAATCATATCGGTAAAACGCGATAACCCTTGGTTGACTGCCCGGTCCCAGGAATCCCCTTCTGCAGGCGACTCGTCCATTACGATCTGCATCTGTCCGTCATTTTCACGGATACGTACCAAACTTCCGAAAAACAGGATATCGTTTTTCTCTTCTGTTCCGGTGTTGGTATACTCCACGGTAGCGTATACCAGTTTCTGCGGTACGCTTCGGGAGCTTACTTCATGGCTTAAAGCATCCGCATCGCCGTCTTTGATATACTGAATCGTTGCCGGATACAGTGTTCCGTTCTCGTCGGCTTCCTGTTTCAGCGCTTCATCCTGCTCTACCAGAGCTTCGTCTAACAGATGCAGATTATCCGTTACTTCTACGTCTAAGACTTTGGCTGTCAGGCCCGATTCGTCTACCGGAAAACAATCTCCGACCTTGCGGGTGTTTTTCATTTCCTCTTTTGCAACAGAGGTGATCGTCTCAACGCCTTCTCCCTCTGCGCCTTCCTTAACATTTTCCGAATAACTGCTCCAGTTCTCGGCGGTAATCCATTGTTCTTTTTCCGAATCTTTTGCGGGAAGCAGTTTGACATGTTCTGCAATCTTTATTGCTTCTTCTTTGCTTACATCCGATGCCGCATACATTTCCATGACATAATGTACGTCTGTAAAGGCTACATAGAGCCGCTGGTTAAATACAATTTCGTCCGGATTCAGCTGCGGATATTCCAGGTAAAATCCCTGATAGCCACTGGATGTAAACTCCTCGCTGGCAAGCACGTCTTTGTGCTCTACCTGAAACTTGTCATCC
>BLMD01000119.1 GCA_011959925.1 Lachnospiraceae bacterium | reverse complement strand
TAAAAATAATGCTTTTTCCAAATGATAACGTAAATCATGAGCATCCATAACAGTAACAGCATATTTGGTTACATTAGAAACCATGGATACTATATCATTCTCTTGAAAAGCATTTTGACGAACTTCATTTTCCTGTTTCATCGCCAGAATCGATACATTCCCCGTTATAAACAAGGTTGGAATGGAATCATAATAGGCATTTGCAATCCCAGAGATCAGGTTAATCGCTCCAGGACCACTTGAAGCCATTGCTACTCCAATTGTCTGATTCTCCATAGCATAACCACATGCAGAAAAGGATGCGCCTTGTTCATTATATGTGGATACAAATTCCACATCAGAGTGTCTCCATATTGAATCAATCATATGAGCTATATTTCCACCTTGATACCCAAACACAGCTTTGACACCTAAATCAGCTATTCTATTTGCAATATAATCTGAAGCCTTCATTTAATTTTACCTTTCCGTAGAACCTAACCCCTAAAACCTTTCTAAACAATTGATTCTGTCCGTGCTGCCACAATCACGCCATTTTCTTGTTTTAACAGTCTTGTAGTGCATTCTTTTCCAATTCCATATGATACACCTGTAATTAAATATCTCTTCATAACAGATACCCTGAATCAACAGGTAAAGAAGCGCCTGTGATATGTGATGCAGATTCAGATAGAAGATACTCTATCACTTTACAAACCTCATCAACAGGTACAATGCCTAATGGATGATGCTGTTTGATCTTTTCATCCAGTTTAGGACTGTTCTTTCTCAGACTTTGGAGCATCTCCGTTTCAACAGTTCCACTTATAACCGAATTAACACGGATTTTCCTCTCAATCAGTTCACGCGCCATACATCTGACTGTCCCCTCAAGCGCAGCTTTTGTACCTGAATATATGGCTTGCCTGTTCGATCCTCTGTGTGCGACAACAGACGACATTACAACAACCGATGCTCCATCACAACATATACCCTCTTGCACAAAACATCGCATAAGCTCTACAAAAGAAAATATATTTGTTTCATAAGCCTTTCTTAATGTTGCTATATCATTCTCATCTGTTCTTTTCAATGGAGCAATGCCTGCACAATGAATCATTCCATCAAAGGGACATTGCCGG
>BLMD01000118.1 GCA_011959925.1 Lachnospiraceae bacterium | reverse complement strand
TAAAAGCCGGCGTTTTACGCCGGCTTTTTTTCTCTTATGGAATCGACCGGAATTTATTGATAAAAAATATTCTATAACATAGAGGTGGATGACAGATGGATATTGCGGCATTGCAGAGTGAAATCGATGAAGTCAGTGTAATCTTATATCAGAACAGGGAACAGGAAGCGCTGCGGGCGGCAGGGGAGCTTTTTGGAAAGTTAAAAATAATTACGGATGCCCTGATTTCCGGGAAAGCGGGGGAAAATCAGGAAATCGTGTTATATGTTTCGGCTATGTATCAAACGCTATATGCCGCATACGAACGGAAAGATATGCTGGGCATAGCGGACTGTCTGCAGGAATACGCAATGCTTGCGACTGAATTATACAGAGAAATGATAGGCGGGTAATAGAATGGAACTTTGGGAAAAAAATATCAGAGCGCTTACGGGGAAAAATGAAATGATTTCAGAAAGGATCCGTCAGCAGATTTTGCAGCAGCAAGGGAACGGGATACAGATTCAGACGCTGAATCCGGGCAGGGAAGTCATTACGGTTACAAGAGACGGGTATACCTGGTACTTAAACAGCAGATTGGACCCGGACGGCGCGGCGGATCTGTATGCCCGGCGATATACGGTTAAACCGTTTTATAAATATTTTATCTTTGGGTTTGGCGACGGAAGAGCGGTCCGAAAGCTTCTGGAGAAGTGCGACGACAGCAATGCGCTGATTATCTGTGAACCGGATGCAGGAATCCTGGCGAAGGCATTTCTGCAGTTTGATCTGGAAGATCTGATCTTAGATCCGCGCGTTTGGTTTTGTCTTTCCGAAATGAAAGAAGATATTTACCGTACCGTATTTGCAACGGTTGATTATACGTATATTGATCTGCTGGAATTTTGTATTTTACCGGGGTATGACGTGCTCTATACCGCTGCATGCGAGAAATTTATCGATGAAGTAATCGAGCGGATTTCCTATGAAGTTGCCCACAGAAATACGTATATCTGTTTTAACCGCAGGATTCCGCAGAATATGCTGTTTCATATGAAGCATATGATCGGTCAGAGAAATATTGCGCAGGTCAAAAAGGTTTTGGAAGATGCCGGCGCGTTGGACCTGCCGGCTGTTATCGTTGCTGCAGGACCTTCTTTGGATAAGAATATCAAAGATCTGAAACAGGCGGAAGGAAAAGCTTTTATTTTTGTGGTGGATGCCGCGTTAAAGACTGCAATTCGCGAAGGAATTCGGCCGGATCTGGTATGTACGGTGGATCCGAAAGCGCCGGAACGATTTTATGAAACGGTTGGAGACCGGGAGCTGCTCTGGTGCGGCTGTTCCTGTT
>BLMD01000117.1 GCA_011959925.1 Lachnospiraceae bacterium | reverse complement strand
TCCGGAAAGCCTGGAGGAACTGGATACCTGTGAGGTAGATGTTCCCTATGGTGGAGAAAAAGGAGCAAAACAGCCAGTGCAGAGAACCAGGGATGTTATTAAATCGGTCATAGCGATGATGGATAAACGTACTGCTTATCTTCTTCTTGCAATCGAAAATCAGTCAAATATCCACTATGCAATGCCGGTAAAAAATATGGTGTATGATGCTCTCCAATATGCGAAACAGGTGGAGGCGGCGGTAGCTTCCCATAAAGTGTCCGGTGATTATAAAGGTGCTGACAGTGATGAATATCTGTCAGGATTTATGAAGGAGGATCGGCTGTTACCTGTGGTAACATTGGTCATTTATTTTGACTCAAAAGAGTGGAGCGGTCCGTTATCTATCCATGATATGTTTGATAAACGGGATGCGAGGGTGCTTGCGTTGGTTCCTGATTATAAGATTAACTTGCTTGCGCCGGCTTCCATAGAGGATGAAGATTTTGGAAAGTTCCAGAGTTCTTTGAAAGAAGTGTTATCATTTATTAAGTATGCAAGAGACAAGGATGAATTGAAAAAGGTATTGGATGCAGACGAATCTTTCCGCCATTTGGGGAGAGAAGAAGTGGATGTATTAAATGCCTGCGTAGGTGCAAAGATAGCAGTCAAAGAAGGTGAGGAGGCGGTTGATGTGTGTTTGGCAATACAACAAATGAATGAGGAAGCGGCTCAGAAAGCGGCTCAGAAGGAAAGAATATCTACACTGTTTGCTAACATTAAGAACCTTATGGAAAAAATGGGATGGTCTGCGGAACAGTCTATGGATGTATTAAGTGTTTCCGACAGTGACCGAAAGGTAATTTGGCAGCTGCTTAAATAAAATAAAGAATAAGCCAGGCAGTTTTCCGATTGCCTGGCTCATTTTGTTTTACCATCTTTTCTTTGGGATCTATTCTATAAAACCATGAGCAATGTGCCCGCGCCGATCAGGACGCAGCCTGCAATGGATTTTGGCGTGAACTTCTCATGCAGGAAGATAAATGCAAGCACAAGCGTAATGACGACGCTTAATTTATCAACCGGCACAACTTTTGACGTTTCGCCCATTTGAAGAGCCTTATAATAGCAAAGCCAGGAGGCTCCCGTAGCCAGACCGGATAAGATCAGGAACAGCCAGCCTTTTTTCCCGATGCAGGAGATCCCGCCCTGGGCATTGTCCTAATACATCCAATTCCCACAATGAATACGCCCCTTCTTTTGATAAGCCTGCTTCGGAAATAAGATTTTGTTTGCGCAACATTGCCGCAATATATTCATCATCCTTTAGAAGCCATGCGTCCTCTGTGCCTCCTACTCGTTTATTACATAACATTATATAAAAACTCTATTTCTAAAATCCACCCCAT
>BLMD01000116.1 GCA_011959925.1 Lachnospiraceae bacterium | reverse complement strand
ATTCCTGTTGTTATCGTGATGAGCGTAAGCCACGTTAGCAGGTACGCCATGAGCTGGATGGGGATAAAAGCAGCGGAATCGCACAGACAGAAAGATAATGGTTTGCGGCTGTCCTATCCCCATCTAAGGAGCGGGAAATACCGGGCTATAACTACCAGTTTGCTACTGATAGGGCGATAACAGGCAGCAGGGACAATGATACTCCCGTCCAGTCACAAGTCGAGCGTTAGAAGCGTCGCAACAAATGAGGGCGGCTCTGGGCGATCCCCGGAGGGGTGCGAATCCCGTGGAACTGGCCAGCAGCCAGTCGTTTGGTGACTTCCCTATATTTATCGTGAAAACGGTAGATATGAAAGCCGGGATGTCGAGGACAAATAGGCTTATAAGGCTAAAAATGACAGCCGGACATAAAGCATGAAAATATTCTGATGAATAATCAAAAAGCTTTGGTTTTGTGTTCGGCTAATACATACCTGAAATGCAGAGGTATTTTATTTTTCAGCAGATAAGGTGTATTTTGTAAATTTGTATTTTCGCCATAAAAGAAAAAACAGACTAGATTCAGTAAGTAAAGATTGTGGAGGATACTTTTATTATGGAAGAAAGAGAAATCAGGCGTGGAGATATTTATCGTGCGAATTTAAATCCCGTTGTGGGAAGTGAGCAGGGAGGATACCGTCCAGTATTGGTGATTCAGAATAATAGAGGGAATAAACATAGTCCAACGGTTGTTGTCGCTGCGATTACAAGTAGGCCAAAGAATAAGATGCCTACCCATGTACCGCTAAAAGGGATTGTAGGATTAGAAAAGGATTCCGTAGTGTTGTTGGAGCAGTTGAGAACCATTGATAAAAAACGTTTGGATGCTTACGTGGGAGTATTGGACAGGCAGCAGATGTTAAAAGTTGAGAAAGCATTATGTTCCAGCACAGGGATGAGAAAATTAGATAAGCCAATTTTAATGTGTCTTTGCCCGGTATGTGCAAAGCCATTTTTTGAATCCACAGAGCATTTCGTGCAGAGAAAAGATAAAAATCAGAAATTGAAGGAAACCTGTATGTTCTGTAATGTCAGACAAGGGTATGACTATTGTATAAGGAAAAAATACAACAATCAGTAGCGGTAGCAGGCAAGGAGATATATAAATGGAAGATAGTAAAATTTTATTGAATGTGGAGGAAACAGCGGCATACTTAAATATAGGAAAGACAAAGACAAGGGAAATAATGAAAGACAATGAAAAAATATTTGTTGTCCGAATTGGCAACCGGAATTATGCACATAAGACACTGCTTGATAAATGGCTTCTTGCACAGATAAAAAATTAGAGAAATGTCAAGGGTACAAATTTTGATTTTGTACCTTTGTTTTGTTAAATGAAAAATGTTATTTTCATGGGGAAGCCAGCAAATATTTCAATTTCAAGGAGGACGGCATTATGGCAAAGGTAAAATTACCCAGAGGAATAAGGGAAAATAAAGGAACATACGAGGCACGGGCAATGGTAAACGGAGTGAAAATCTGTTTATATAATTCCGACCTGAATCAACTGAAAGAAGAATTTGAACAGGCGAAACAGCAGGCGAGGAACAACCTTGATTACAAAAGGACACAGATGACCTTAAATGAATGGTTTGAAGAATGGTTCACCGATGTGAAAGCGCATAAAGTAAAAGAAACAAGTATCAGTCCCATGAGAAATAATTTTAAAAGGACATTTGGATTTTACATTGGTACAATGAAAATCAAAAATATAAGACCGATGGACGTACAGCAGGCAATCAATGCAATGGAAAAAGATGGAATGTCTAACAGTGCAATGCGAGAGGCGTTAGGCAGGCTTCGGGAATGTATGGAGTTTGCAGTGGGCAGTCAGTTGATTCCCACAAATCCGTGCTTGATTGTGGAAGTTCCCTGGACATATAAGAAATCAAAGGAGGAGATAGCACTGACGCAGGAAGAACAGAACGCACTGCTTGACGAGGTGGAGGACAGTTGGTATAAAGAAATGTTTTATTTCATGTGCTTAACCGGAGTGCGAGTGGGAGAACTTGGAGGGCTGAAATGGTCGGATATTGATTTTGAGAAGAAAGTCATCTGTATCAATCGGTCATTAAGCTGTAGCTACTGTAATGGGGTGAAAAGAGAAATTTTGGTAAGTCCTAAGACAGTAAATTCAATCAGACAGGTTCCTTTCCTTGGTGAAATGGATGAAATTTTAGAATCTCAAAGAGAAAAGCAGATTAAGCTGAAGAAAGAGTTGGGAACAAGATGGCGGAGCGGAGACGAATTTGACGATTTAGTATTCACTACAAGCATGGGAAGCCCGTGCAGCAGATATATTGTCCAAAAGGAGATAAAAAAGGCGGTCAAGCGGATGAGAGAGCAAGAAGCAGTGGCGGCAGTGCAGGAAAAGAGGGAACCTAGAGTTGTCAGAGATTTCCATCCGCATACATTAAGGCATACTTTTGCTACTCGCTGTTTTGAGAATAAGATGGAGCCAAAAGTAGTGCAGGCATTGTTGGGGCATTCCAGTATCAGTATTACCCTGAATATCTATACCCATGTATTGGATAAGAAGATGGACGAGGAACTCCAGAAGTTTGGTTCAGCGAAAACACAGGAACGGGAGGCATATGCCGGACTTGATGTAAAAAAGGTAAAAATCACAGCTTTGAGCCATTGCTGAGTAAATTTGGGGGAAGAACCTTACCCCCAAATTCCCCCAAATAAAGAATGGCTATCCCCCAAATTTGAAAAATCAGAATTCGGAAATTTTAGAAAGCAAAATGAATTTTCCCCCAAAATAAAATTTGGGGGATACGGTTGAAAAGCCGCTGGCTTAGAGCAGTCAAAAATCACAGCAAAGCCAGTAAAATACATAGTTCCGGGGATATGCGACCAGAACACAAAAAGAGGAAAGTTCGCAAAACAGATGAATGCATAAGGCAAAGTTTGCCTGGTTATTTTGAATGAAGAAACCCTTGTGAGTGGCGTGGGAATGCTGTTCACAGGGGTTTTGGTATTTATATAAGCTTACTTAGCACAAAAAATGCTGATTGGAATCTACCTTATTGTTTTTGAATATTAGTTTGAATTAAGTAATATAATTGTATTAATTTATGAAATGTATAATTCAAGAAATGGAAAGGGATGATTGTTTAATGGGTCCAACAATTGATCAGTATTTAGTAGCTAATTGCTTATATATGATTGATGAATTCAATATGTTGTATAAAGGATGGGATAAGCCGAAATTAAAAATTGAGGCAGATGAGAAGTTCAATGAAATGGATATAACAGTAAGATTGGGATACCCATTCAAACAGAATGCTCATTATACAGCGGGAGAAAGTGGTAGAATAAAGAAAGCGCAGAAAATAAATCATGATTTATATATAGGACAAAGAGATTTTAGAATCGAGGTGAAATATTTAAAAAATTGGATTAGTTCCGCTAATACAAGAGCAGCAAGTAAAAGTTGGTCAGTGTTTCAGCAAGATTTTGACTGGTTGATGGATGAAATAGATAATGGAAAAGCTGGAAAGGTTGCGTTTGTAATTGCATGGTTTAATTGTGTAGAATCATTTTCGCAATTAATACAGTTGGGTACAGGCAATGGTGCTTACCCTTTGGCAGATGAAAGAAAACTGGCTTATTTTCCTTTTTTAATAAAAAAGGATAAAAATGCTCCCAAGCAAGCAAAAAATTTAACCTATGATTATGTGAATGCATATACAGAAAGTCCAGTAAGAATTTCGTCTGAACGAAAAGGAAAATATAGATGTATGTTTATTGGCGAGAAAGATGATAAATTTCATTTTGCCTTGTATTATGGAGAATAGAGAATGTAAAATGATTACAAATTAAAGTCTGGTATACACTTGTGTAATTAAATGAAAAAATAGGTTGAATATATCCTATAAATTAAATATAATAAAACTATCAGGAGGTATGGATGATGACAATAAATACAAATACAATGGTTTCTATTACAGAAGCAAATCAGAACTTTTCAAAAGTAGCAAGATTAGTGGATGAACATGGAACAGCTGTCATTTTAAAAAATAATGTACCAAGATACCTTGTCATAGATTTTAGCAAAGCAGATAAGGATGTTGTTGCGTCAAATGAAGATGTGTTGAGTATATCTCAGAGATTGATTGAGAAAAATAAGGAATCTTATGAGGTACTTGCAAAATGATAAAGCTGACAAAAGAACAAATTTTGTTACTTCATACTCAATTAATAGAGACTACCGGGGGAAGTGATGGAATTAGAGATGTTGGCCTGCTTGAGTCTGCATTAGAGAGCCCATTCCAATCCTTTGATGGAGAAGAATTATATCCGAGCATACAGGCAAAGGCTGCAAGACTTTGTTATGGACTGGTTAAAAATCATGCGATGGTAGATGGCAATAAAAGATTGGGGTGCCATGTTATGTTAGTCTTTTTGGCGTTAAATGGTTATGAGGTGGAATATACTCAGAAAGAGCTGTCAGATTTAATCTTAGATGTAGTGGCGGACAGAAAGCGATATGAAGATATTTTACAATGGTTGTTGGTGCATCAAATGTAAGCTAGATCATTTGGAACTTCTTCCGATAAAATCTTTAAAACAAAAGTAGAGGATAAAGATGTGTTGAAGTTTATAAGGTTGGGGGAAGAACCTTACCCCCAAATTCCCCCAAATGGGAAATGGCTATCCCCCAAATTTCAAAAATCAGAAATCGGAAATTTTAGAAAGCAAAATGACAATATCAGATAATCCGATCTGCAAGGCGGGCAATATCGTTGTTGTGGGTAATCATCACAACAGTTTGCCGGAACTCCGCGCTTGTGCGCTTGATAAGCCCCAGCACCTCGGCGCTGGTCTTACTGTCAAGGTTGCCGGTCGGCTCGTCGGCCA
>BLMD01000115.1 GCA_011959925.1 Lachnospiraceae bacterium | reverse complement strand
CCGGTTTGAGAATCCGAGGGCAGCAGTTACCCCGGAAATGTTCATTATCGGAGGGAAAGAGGTAGACGCTATCTATATTTCCAAGTACCCCAATAAGGTAATCAAGGGCAGGGCGTACAGTCTGCCAATGATAGACCCGACAACGGAAATTACCTTTGATGAAGCATTGGCAGCTTGCCGGACAAAGGGCGAGGGGTGGCACTTAATGACCGCTACCGAGTGGGAATATCTGTTAAATGACAGCCGGAAGAAAGGCACGTTGCCCCACGGCAACACGGATTGGGGAAATGACTATTACCACAAGGAAGAGCAGGGGGAGCGTGAGGGTTGCGGATACGGCAGGACGCTTACAGGGAGCGGCCCGGATACATGGAATCACGACCACACCGCATACGGAGTATCAGACCTTAACGGCTTGGTATGGGAATGGTTGGCAGGGGTGCGTATCGTAAACGGCGTATTGGAGTACATACCGAACAATGACGCAGCCTTGGCAGGGTGCGACCTTTCAAAGGATAGCGAGAAATGGCAGAGGATTACCACGGACCAGGGAGGAAAAACCGCCGTGAGGGTCAATGTCGAGGGCGGGGAAATCACGATTACCGACAAGGCAGCAGGCGAGGACTACACCCCGGACTATGACGGCGTATCTTGGGAGGATTTAAAGGTTGACTTGCAGGAGATACCGCAGGCGTTACGGTACTTGGGAATCCTGCCCGAAAACGGCGTAGAAGAGGAAAAGAATACCTATGTATGGTTTGACACTACCGAGGGGGAATATCTGCCTTTCCGGGGGTCGAGTTTCTTCAGTACGTCCCGTTCGGGACCGTCCGCCCTCGTCTTGGATTATCCCCGTTCCTACTCTTACGGCAACGTGGGCTTCCGCTCCGCTTTTTACGAGGTAAACGGCAAACTGATTACTGAATAACTGTTTAGGGGTGCGGTAGCACCCCATGAGAAGAAAGGAGCGGTAAACGTGGCGGATAAAATCAGATGTGCAGATTGCGGACATTGCAAAGGGTTTCGGAAAATGGGTAATACAAGGTCGAGTTTTTCATGCGAACACCCCGACCAAAGATATATTTCGGATTATTTCAAAGACCATAGAATACAGAAAATGCCCGGTTTCATTGGGTACGGAAAACCGTTTTCAAGCGAAGTGCCTATAAAAACGTCCCCGGCGTGGTGTCCTAAGAAAAAGCAGGAGGGCGGAAAGTGAAAATAATATCACAGGTAAGCGATTTTGGATTGACCGAGGGCAGGGAGTACGAGGTATTGGAAGAAAGTGCAGGATTCTACAAAGTGCAGCTTGACAACGGCAATATTTCATACAGGAACGACTATTTGTTCAACAAATGCGAGGGAGGGGCGGAAGATGAAGTATAGGGCATTGGCGCACAACAAGGCGGAGGACAGATTTTATTATGTTTACGGTCTGCCCTCTTACGGATT
>BLMD01000114.1 GCA_011959925.1 Lachnospiraceae bacterium | reverse complement strand
AGACCTTATCCATGCTCGGATAGCGGTACGCATAATCGAAGCCTCTCCCTATGTTCCGCTCGAAATAGTCCTTTAAAATCTCCCGTTCGGTTCCGATCTGCGGAAGCCCGGTTCCCACGATCACCGCTCCGATCAGTTTTTCCTCCGTCAAATCGATCCCCTCGCCGAACATACCGCCCAAAACGCAGAAAGCCGCAAGCGAATCTTTGGCCGGACGCTCAAATGCCGCTAAAAATTCATCCCGTTCCGCTTCTGTCATTTTACTCTCCTGTCGGATCATCGCCATATCGTGCGGCGCCAAAAGGGCAAATCGTTCAAACACCCGTTCCATCAATTGATACGACGGAAAAAAAATCATATAATTGCCTTTTTTTGCGGACAAAAGCTGTGCAATATACGCTGCCATTTTCTGAAACTCCGCTTCGTTGCGCCGTTTATACCGGCTGCTGACATCTCTGCCGATCAATACGAGCTTTTGGTCACCGGAAAACGAAGATTGTGCATATACGGCGTAATTATCTTCTTTTGTACTCAGCATATCCTTATAATACTGAATCGGAAGCATCGTCGCCGAAAAGAAAATACTGCTCCTTCCCTTGTCCATGCGTTCCTGCAGGTTTTTGGACGGGTCGGCGCAAAGCAGCCGGATTTTAAACCTGCCGTCCGTTTCATGCTGCGTATAGACAATATACCGTTCGTCCAGCCGCTCATAAATATTCAAAAAACGCCGGAGATTCAGGTAAAATTCTAACGCCTCTGTTTTTCCCGGAGCTTCCGTACGATTCTGCAAAAACACATCCAGCCGTTCCGCCAGGCGCATCAGCGCAAATATAAAATGTGAAATTTCTTCCCGGCATACCTGATACGTATCGCAGTTTCGCTTATACTCCAACAGCAGTTTATTGCACTGCGTAAGCTCCCGGCGCAGCCGCTTCTCTTTTCCTCCCAATATCTTTTTTAAAGAAAGAAAATCTTCTTTATAAAGATGCGCACTGTACATCGTTCTGCCGCGTTCCACTAAATTATGCGCCTCATCCACCAGAAAAATGTAATTGCCTTTCTGCCCTTCCGCAAAAAAACGTTTCAGACAGACGTTGGGGTCAAACGCATAGTTATAATCACAGATAATATCATCTGCCCATACTGCGGCATCCAGGCACATTTCAAACGGACAGACCCTGAATTTTTGGGCATATTCGCTCAAAATCTCTCTGGTAAAAAAGTCCTGTTCCCGCAGCAACTCATACACGGCAGCATTGACCCGGTCGTAATGTCCTTCTGCATAGGGACAGCTGATTGGATTACAGTCCATTTCTTCACAGAGGCAGAGTTTTTCCTTTGCCGTAATCTGTATGACTTTCGCCCGGTATCCCTGCCGGTAAAAAAGCGCAAATGTCTCTTTTGCCACGGTCTGCGTCACCGTCTTCGCCGTCAGATAAAAAATCTTATCCGCAAGATTCTCCCCGACCGCCAGAATGGAGGGATATAACACGGAAAGCGTCTTACCCGTTCCGGTAGGCGCCTGGATGAACAGATTTTTTCTGCGCAGAATCGTACGATATACATCCTGCGCAAGCTCTTTCTGCCCCTTCCGGTACGCATAAGGAAAGGAAAGTTCCCGGATGCTCTTTTGCATCTTTTCTTTCCAGGCAAACTGAAAATCCGACCATTTTCGGTATTCCCCGACCAGTTCAAAAAACCATTTCTCTAATGCTTCCAAAGAAAATGTTTCCGTAAAACGTTTGATTTCTTCCGTATCCATATTGCAGTATGTCATCTGTACGCCGATATTCGAAAGATTGCTCTGTTTCGCATACATATAAGCATAGCACATTGCCTGCGCCTTATGGACCGTCACAGGCTCCTGCAGGTATTCCAAATTTGTATAGACGCCTTTGATTTCATCAATAACTACCGTATCATCCTGAATAATACCGTCCGCTCTTCCTTCTAACTGTAACAGATACGCATCCGCATCGATCTGAATGTTTAACGGAACTTCCGCCTGATACGAAGCCCCCATCGATCTCTGGATCTTTCTGTGTATCCTGCCGCCCTCCTGCATAGCGTCTGCCCGCATAGAAAAACCGATCCTATTGTCAATGTCGCCGGACCGCAGAATAAACTCTACCAGATTACGCACGGATATTTTAATCAAGGGAAGCTCATCCATTTTATTTCACATCCATTTCCTGCTGCTTTGATATAAAGAAAGCATCACCATCCGTTGTACTGCCGAATCGTGATGCTTTCTGTCTTGAGGGGATTGCATTTATGCTACCGCATAGTTCTTCAATGTGTTTTCAAATTTTGCGTTCTCACCAAAATATTTTACTGTCAGTTCCTTCCTAAGACCGAGACCCAGCACTCCCAGAATAGATTTCGCATCAATATAAATATGATCGCATAAAATATCAATCTCAAAATCACATTGTCCTGCTGCGCTTACAAAAGTTTCTACTTCCTCGGAATCTTTAAACCATACTCTCTTTTCTGTCATAACCTTCATTCCTTTCATAACTAAATAACAGCTCTAGTTTCCCCGGTTACGAACACGATTATGCCATCTATTTTCTGTTTTGTCAAAAAAACGGACATTCTTCCACTTCTTGGATTTTTCGTTAATTAGACCCTTTTTTTCCATATTTATGCCGTCTTTTTTTACAATACCTGCTTTGTTTTCCGGAATCGTATCTATTTTTCATACAATTTTTTTAGCGCTTTATTACATAACAAATAGTATATTCCAGACAGATTTGTATATATTCCATAAATTTTAATCATTTTCAATTGTTAACCTTTTGTAATTATGAGGTTGACAATCGATCCAAAATCAAATAAAATCATAAAAAACAAAAAGGAGCGTTACCATCTATGAATGTATCAAACAATCAATCCAAAACCATTTCAAACACAAAGCTGTCCGTTTACCAGATGGCAGCTGCCGCTTTGATGACGGCAGTTCTATGCGTACTGGGACCGTTATCCATCCCCATCGGTCCCGTCCCCATTTCACTTACAAATTTCGTGATTTATATCACGTTATACCTTCTGGGAACAAAACTGGGCACGCTCAGTTACTGCATCTACCTGCTGCTTGGAACCGCTGGACTTCCTATATTTTCGGGATATTCAGGCGGGCTGGCAAAACTTGCGGGACCTACCGGCGGCTATCTGGTCGGATTTATTGCCATGGCTGTCATTGCCGGAATCTTTATCCAAAAAAATCACGGAAAAACCGTCATGTCTGTCCTTGGCATGATCCTGGGTACGCTTGCCGCCTATGCGTTCGGGACAATCTGGTTTGTCTTTGAAGCCGGCTGCACGATATGGTATGCGTTAACGGTCTGCGTATTTCCGTTTTTGATCGGAGACGCAGCCAAAATCCTGATCGCATCAAAACTTGGCATGCTGATCCGTGCCGCTTTACAAAAAGCGCACTTATTAGACAGTATCTAACTGTGTTTTTCACAATCGGACAGGAGGAACGACCATGCGTGTTACAGAATTAGAAAAAAGAATTTACCTGGGATATTTGGCAACAAAAGAAGACGCTCTTTCACTGCTTCTGGAGCCTTTGGATGAACTTTGCAAAGCGGCAGACCGGATCCGCATGCACTTTTGCGGAAATCGTTTTGATATCTGCACGATCGTCAACGCCAAAAGCGGCAGATGTTCGGAAGACTGCAAATACTGCGCACAATCTGTGCATTACCGGACAGAAATCGAAGAATACCCTCTGCTCGATGCGGATACGCTGGTCTCTCATGCGATCCGTTATGCCAGCCGCGGCGTTCTGCGTTACTCGATCGTCACTTCCGGGCGCGCATTAGACAAAGACGAGATTGCATCCTTATGCCAATCTATCCGTAAAATTAAAGAAAGCTGCCCGATTTTAGTCTGCGTATCGGCAGGTCTTCTGCAGAAAGAACAGTATCAGATGCTTTTGGATGCCGGAGCAGTCCGCGTACATAACAACCTGGAAACATCCGAACGTTTCTTTCCGCACATCTGTACAACGCATACTGTCGCAGATAAAATCGCCGCCATCCGGGCGGCAAAGGCTGCCGGTATGCAGATATGCAGCGGCGGCATCATCGGTCTTTCCGAGACCATGGAAGATCGGATCGATCTGGCGCTGACCCTGCGGGAACTTTCGGTTTCTTCCGTGCCGGTCAACGTATTAAATCCGATTCCCGGCACGCCGTTAGAATGCCAGCCGCCGCTTCCTTACCCGGAAATCCGCCGTACGATCGCTATATTGCGGTTTCTGCTTCCCAAAGCCGCAATTCGGCTTGCAGGAGGCCGGGGGCTGCTGCCGGACAAAGGAAAAGCATGCTTCTTATCCGGTGCAAATGCCGCCATCTCCGGGGATATGCTTACCACTTCCGGTATCTCCATCGAAAACGATATGGAACTTCTGGCAGAGTGCGGCTTTGTACCTGGAGTATTGGAATGCGAAACACCTGACGCCAAATGATCGGCAAAATCGATCCCTGCCATCCAATTTTCACGGAAACAAACCGGCGGCATAGGTTCCTGGCAAAATATAAATAATTATAAACAATTCCATACAACAAAAAACGGGCGGTCTGACACACGCCCGTTTTTTCGTCTATTCTCTCCGCAATGCATCGATCGGATCCAGATTCGCAGCTTTATAAGACGGCAGCATTCCGAATACGATTCCGATCAACATCGAAAACAAAACGGAAACCATTGCCGCCGGTATACTGATCGAAACCGGCATTTCGCTTAATCTGGAAATAGCCTCAGCGAGCACAATTCCGGTCACAACTCCAAGAACGCCTCCCAGACTGGTCAATACGGCCGCCTCTGTCAGAAACTGTCCCAAAATATTGGATTTTCTTGCCCCGATTGCTTTCTTCAAACCGATTTCCTGTGTACGTTCCGTAACGGAAACCAGCATAATGTTCATCACGCCGATCCCTCCGACAATCAGAGAAATCCCTGCAATCCAGATCAACATGTTATTCGTGGACTTACTCAGATCCTGAATTTCTTTCGCCTGTTTCAGCAAATCCTCCGCCTGGTATTTTAACGTCTCATCGCTCGTACTCAGACGGGCATTTAATATATTTGCTCCTGCCTTTCCCGCAACCGCCATATAGTCGGTCGAATCCACTTTGATAACAAGATTCTGCGGTTCGTCAAACCGGTAGATAATGGGCCACGTAGCATCCGGAACATACACTTTTCCGGAAGAAATCTGAGAATACGTGTAATAATCTTCCATACTGTTGATTACCGGTTCAAATTTTTTGGACTTGGCAACGATTCCGATTACAATATAAGGTTCTTTTTTAATCTCGATGGTCTTTCCCAGAGGGTCTTCCCCCTGAAACAGAGTGTCGGCAGAATCCTGGTCCAGCAGTGCCACCTTACGGAACTCCGAAAAATCTCTTTCCGTAAATCCTCTGCCGCGCTGAATCACATAGTTGCAGGTATCAAAATAATTCTGATCGGTTCCGATCACATACCCTCCGGCCAACGAAGTATTCAGATAATATACTCCGTCATAATCCTGGCTGGACAGATATAACGACGCGTTTTCTACGTGGTCGATTTGCTTGACCTGCTTTAGTACATCCTCGTCAATAACCGGAACTCCGGCAGGGATTCCCTCACCCGACATTTCATACGCCCAGTCCCCCTGAGACAATGCAATTTTAACCGTATTGTCACCCGCCCCGATCAAGTTTTCCTTAATCTGCTCATTGGTTCCCTTGATCGTGGAAACAATGGCGATAATCGCTGCAATACCGATAATAATTCCCAGCATCGTCAGAAATGACCGCATCTTATGAGACCAGATGCCCTTGAACGATAACCGTATATTTTCTAACATATATAATCCTCTCTGCGCCTACTGTTTCGCTTCTATTGCTTTGGCTCCTTCTTTTGCCGACTTTCCGTACGGAAATGCAATACGGTCTGTTTCCGATAATCCGGATTTGACTTCGATCGAAGAACCGTACACCACTTTTCCCGTCTGGACATACTGCTTCACCAAACGGTTATCTTCCCCGGCTTTGAGCACATAAGATTTTCCGTCTTCCTCTCTTACATACGCTTTTTCAATATACAGAGAATTCTGCTCCTGCTGCGTGCTGACGGGAGTAATGGAAACATCCAGATAATCGCCGCTTGTAAGTCCTTCTGCTTCCTCTATATATGCCAGAAACGGATAATAAGAAGCGTTCGGATTTCCCTCTCCATACATTCTGCCATCCATCGGATATTCCGAAATCTCCGTAATGACAGCCGGATAGTCCTGCCCGGTATTCCAGTTATTCGCAGAAATTTCCTGACCGACTTTGATTTGATCAAGCATCAATTCATTGATATAACACTTCACATACATACCTTTGGCGCCGGAAATTTCTATAAAAGCAGATCCGTCCGCAGGAGGATTTTCGGGGTCTCCTACCGTTCTGACCACACCGTTGATGCTTGCCGTTACCGTCGCCCCTCCTCTGTCCTTCCTAAGCCCTTTCAGCTCCAGCCTCATCTTCTTTTGTTCAATCTCAAGCTTCTTCAATTCGCCTTCTTTTTCCGAAATTTCTTTTTTTAACTCTTCCGCAGTATACGTGTTTTCTTCCGGCGCTTCACTCTCGCTTTCGGAAGACGGTGCCGTAGTCCCCGGATTTTTCGTTTCAGATTCCGGTTCTTCTTCGATGACAACCTCGTCTTCCATTTGTTCCTGCGTCGCAACCAGCCATTTAGAGTTTTCACTGACCGATGCAAATTCTGCTCCGTTTACCGTCCAGCAGCTGACCAGCGTACCTTCCTCTCTGCTGTTGCCGCTCCAGATTTCAAATGCCGCGACTTCTTCTTCCTTCACCAGCCAATTCAGATAGGAACCCATAACATAACATTCCTGCGTACACAAAAACCGGTACGGCATATCCACGGTTCCTTTTCCTTCGTAAGGTTTTGCCGTTTTATCGATATAATTATAGGCGTCGCCGTCTTTTTTCTCAACCTGAATCACAACCACGGTTGAACTTTTTTTGTTTGTTGTCGTCTTTGCCGGCGTTTTTGCCGCCTGATTCTTTGTCGTGCCGGAAGCAGATCCCGTTGTACCGGAGCTTCCCGTCGCCGTATTGGATACGGGCTTGATTTTTTTTAACTTTTCAATCTCGCGTTTTGCCAGTGTAATATTGTTTTTTACTCCCTGCAGTTCGAGTTTTTTCATTTCGATCTGAAGCTTGGCCTCTGAAGTATCGTATACCAGAAGAGGATCTCCGATTTTTACTGCTGTCCCTTCCTCTACTTTTACCTCAGACACCGTTTTATCCTCCAAATATACCGCCTGCGTATAATCGTCCATGACGTTTCCTGAAGTTGTCATGGAATCCGACATCCAGCCCATATTGATGTTGGAAACGGGAATTACCTCAGCCTGCATATTTTCTTCCTGATACGCCTGATACGCATAGACTCCCCCGGCGGCGGCCCCGACGAGCACAAGGAGAACGATACACAGAATGATATATTTTTTCGCTTTTTTCATCCGCGGGCCTCCTCTCCTGCTTCTTCCGAAATCTCCCCGTCAATGATATGATAAATCCGCCCGGCATGATCCGCAATATTTTTATCATGCGTAATCATAACGATCGTGACTCCTTCGTCATTTAATTTTTGAAACAGCTGCATGATCTGCGCGCCTGATTTTGAATCCAGTGCGCCGGTCGGCTCATCCGCAAGCAACAGCTTCGGACTGTTCACCATAGCCCTTGCAATGGCAACACGCTGCTTCTGCCCGCCGGAAAGCTGCGTCGGCATAAATGATGCCCTATCTTCCAGCCCCACTCTCGCCAAAGCAGAAAGTCCCCGTTCCTTTCTTTCTTTCTTTTTAATCCCGGCATAGCTTAACGGAAGCGATACATTTTCCAGTGCAGACTCTCTCGGAAGAAGATGAAAACTCTGGAAAACAAAGCCGATACTGTTTAAACGCAGGTGGGAAAGCTCCTTATCTTTTAAGGCGGCAACGTCTGTCCCCGCCAGATAAAATTCTCCTTTTGTCTGACGGTCCAGACAGCCGATAATATTCATCAGCGTTGTTTTTCCGGAACCGGACGGTCCCATAATAGCGACATATTCGCCTTCTCTTACCTGAAGCGAAACATCTTTTAAGACCGGAACCGTCAGTTTATCCGAATGATAATCTTTATAAATATGTTTCAATTCCAGTATCATAGAATTCCCTCCGCTTTCAGAAAACCCTTAAGATCCAGTTTCTCTTCGGGCTCAGGTGCCACGCCGTCCGATGCTTCGTCATCTCCCCCGACTGAATCCCCGTTCGAATCATCTCCTGCATTGTCTTCTCCGATACTTCCGTCGTCCGATTCCAAATCGCCGTCCATGCCGTCATTTGCATCCATCCCGTCTTCCATTCCATCGCCCATTTCTCCGCTGTAATCGCCGTCCATGTTAAAATCAGCGTCATCGCCGTATTCTCCTTCCTCCCACATGGATTCCGTGCCCTGGTTATATAAACCGGAAGAATAATCCACTTCGTCCATATTTGTCACGGTTTTCACGCCTTCATACAATCCTTCCATCGGAAACGCGATCAGATCATCCTCGCTTAGACCGGACAAAATCTCATATTTATCCAGTTCCATATCATATTCGCCCAGTTCAACGGCTCTCTTTTCCAGTCTCCCCGTTCCGTCGTCCGCCCAAACATAGGCAGACTGCGCCGCTCCATCCGGCATCAGCTCCGTACCCGTTTCAAAATCGTCTACCCATTCCGTACCGTATTCCAAATCATCGGACCATTCCGTGTCATATTCATAATCATACGACTGCTCCGTCCCATAATCCATCATGCCCATATCCAACATCTCGGTAGAGCCGTTTAAGTTTTCCGAAAATCCGCCCTCCGCCTGATCAAATGCGATATATCCGCTGTAAAGCCAGATGCCTTCTTTTTCCTCGGTCTGCCCCTGATCAAGTTCGATCAGCACATGCTGTCCCAGCATCAGCCCGTCCGTCTCATCCAGCGTAACAAAAAAGGAGTAATCACTGGAAGACATACCCATGGAATCATCGGACCCCATCATCCTATTATCGTCTTCTGAAGATTTATCCGTTTCCTCCGTATTCAGGCTTTCTACTACACCGCTCCAGGTAATGCTCTCATCCACTCTGGAACGAACGATCACCTCTGCGTCCGGCGAAATGTTTTCGATATTCTGCTCGTTCACAATCCCTTTGATGCGGTATTCACCGGAAGAGAGAATTGTAATAAATGCAGAAGATTCTTCGTCCGTATTTGTTCCGTCGTTAATGGATTTAATCATGCCGGATGCATTGCTTGTCACCTGCGAATTGTCAACTTTTTTCTGTATTTTTTCCATTTCCAGCTTCTTGCTGGATTTTTCAAATTCCGCCTGTTTGATCTGCGTTTCTAACGTCTGAATCTGTGTGGTATATTCAAATTTATCTCCTTCGGCGGCTGCTTTTCTTTCCTTATCTAATTCCGTAATCTGGCTTCTGTAGTTGCTGATCTCGATATCCTGGTTCTGCAGCTCCAGCTTTGCCTGCTCTAACTCCAATGTCAAATCTTCCGTATCATAACGAAATAACGGCGTCCCCTCTTCTACGGTATCCCCTACTTCCACTAAAACTTCGGCAATCGTCCGTTCCGAGTCCGCCTTTACTTCCACCGTCTCCTGCGGCTGTACAACACCGGAATAACGGTTCTGCGCGCCGGTAACATTTCCCATGACGGCAGATACTTTTTCCACATAAACCCTGTCGTTGCTGTCTCTTCCCTGATTCCCCCAAAAATACCAGATGCCGGCGGCTGATACCGCCGCAACTGCTACTGCCCCCAGAATAATGCCGATTTTCTTCTTACCCATATTTCCTCCTGTATATCTTCAACGCCTTTTGCGCATTTCTCAAACGCAAACCAGACGGCTGCATATTGCCGAATATCCGTAACCATCTTATCATTATCCATCCATAAATACAATTAAAAATTCCTTAAAAATTCCGAAATTTGTTGGAACGGATTGTAACTATTGACATTTTCCGATCCATGTATTATGATAAATCTGGTTTGCAACCGTAGTCTAACGGATAGAACACAGGACTCCGACTCCTGCAATGTGGGTTCGATTCCCGCCGGTTGCATAGAAAAGGTTATGGGAGCGAGGGTTTCTATAACCTTTCTTTTTTGCCCAAACGGATAAAGGAGGAGATTTCATTATGAGTTTTTCTTATTTAAAAAAACTTCCCACCCCGTCTGAAATCAAGGAGCAGTATCCGCTCCCCCAAACGCTTGCCGCTTTAAAAAAAGAACGGGATCAAATGATTTCAGATGTCATTACCGGAAAAGACAGTCGTTTTCTGGTTATTATCGGCCCATGTTCTGCGGATAACGAAGACGCTGTTTTGGATTATGTCAGCCGTCTGGCGCCCGTCGCCGAAAAAGTCAAAGACCGCCTGATCATTATTCCGAGAATTTACACCAACAAACCACGAACCACAGGCGAAGGCTATAAAGGCATCGCATCTCAGCCGGACCCGGAAAAGAAACCGGATATGCTGGCAGGACTGACCGCCATGCGCAGCATGCACATCCACGCGATTGAAGCCTGCGGCTTAACCTGCGCGGACGAAATGCTCTATCCCGAAAACTGGGGATATGTCGAAGACCTGCTCTCATACGTTGCCATCGGCGCCCGGTCGGTGGAAGATCAGCACCATCGTCTGACCGTAAGCGGTTTTGACGTTGCTTCCGGTATGAAAAACCCGACCAGCGGGGACTTTACCGTTATGCTCAATTCGGTATATGCAGCGCAGCATCCGCACCACTTTGTCTACCGCGGACACGAAGTGGAAACAACCGGAAACCCGCTGACCCACGTCGTATTAAGAGGCGCCGTTTCCAAACACGGAAACAGCGTACAAAACTATCATTACGAAGACATTATGCGCCTGATCGAAAAATACGAACAGATGGAGCTTTTAAATCCTGCCGCCATTATCGATGCAAACCACTCCAATTCCAACAAGCGGTATGCCGAACAGGTCCGCATCGTAAAGGAAGTCATGCACAACAGAAAAATATCCAACGACATCCACCGACTCGTCAAAGGCGTGATGATCGAAAGCTATATCGAGCCCGGTAATCAGAAAGTCGGCGAACATATTTACGGAAAATCCATTACGGATCCGTGTTTAGGCTGGAAGGAATCCGAAGCCTTGATTTATGCCATTGCAGACATGAATGTGTAATCCACGAACATACAGCAAAAAGCCGGAACGGTCTTCTCTTACCTGCCGTTCCGGCTTTATTACTGCCCCCGCGATCCGGACCTGACACGTCACATGATGCGTATAATTTTCTGCAGGAAAAAAGGATTGACGTAACTTTCCATAAACACTCCAAGCAAAAGCAAAACAAACGCCGTTACAAAAGCCGCCGCCAGTTTGACCTGTCCGATTCCCTTCCGTTCCCCGGACAACGTATCTTTCCCCATCCCTTTATAATCCATAAGCTTAACGCGCCATAACGCCAGAATCGGCGCATAAAAAAGCCACTGCGGCAAAAAAAAGCCGAACATTAACAGAATACCTTTCATTCCGTAATTCATAATCGCAATGACAGAAAGAAATCCCACAGAAAATCCGATGTATCCGATATATCCGTCAACAATTAACGTTCCGTAAATCCCAACGCTTAAAAATAACAGCAGCAGAAATTCCGGCACACGTTTAAAAAACAGAAACGGAAACAATCCTCTTCCCTGTATGTCGGCATACATATAACGATTGATAAAATATTCATTCATTGCCCCAAGCTCTCTGCCAGAAACAACGCCTAAAATATTTGCACAGATCACACCTGCAAAAAATACCAAAAAAAACAGAAACGTACTTTTTTTCACAATACACGTCCAATAAATCATTACCCTAACATATGAGAAAACATCGCCAAATATTCCTGCAGCACTTATTTGATCCGGTTTGCATACGCCAAAACAGCAGCTACCGTTTTTGCATCCTGGATTTCTCCCGCATATATTTTCTCACACAGATCCGATACTTCATATGCCGCCACATCAATAAACTCATCCTCGTCCAGACATTGCGTGCCGCAGGAAAGCTCCGTCGCAAGATAAACGTCAATAAACTCGTTGCAGAACGCTACCGTTGATTTTAAAGATAAGAGTTTTTCCAGTTTTTTGCATCGATACCCTGTCTCTTCTTCCAGCTCGCGTTTTGCACATACTGCCGTATCTTCCGTTACACTGTCCCTTGCTCCCGCCGGAATCTCCAGTGTAACCCGATCTAAGGCATTCCGGTACTGCCGTACCATCAGAATCTTACCGTCCGGCAGAACTGCCAGAACTGCAGCCGCACCTTTTTTATGTTCGATATAATCCCACTCTGCCACTCTTCCGTCAGGCATTTCCATTGTATCCGTGTACATATTTACAATTACGCCTTTTTTAACCAGCTCTCTTCTCACTCTTTTTAATTTTTGTACCATAATTTCCTCCTTTTTATTGAAGCAGCTCTTTGCTGCATACATTTCACTGCGCCGGTCAGTCCATGCCTCTTAAGACGGCATGGAAAAAGCAGCCAATGTTTTTCATTGACTGCTTTCTTTCTGACTTATTTCGCGTAATCGACTACGCGGGATTCACGGATTACATTTATTTTAATCTGTCCCGGATATTCCAATTCAGACTCAATCTGTTTGGAAATGTTACGCGCCAGCAATACCATATCGGCATCACTGATCTGATCAGGAACTACCATTACCCGAATCTCTCTGCCCGCCTGAATGGCAAAAGACTTGTCTACCCCTTTAAAACTATCTGTAATATCTTCTAACTGTTTTAGTCTGTTTGAATATGTCTCTAATGTCTCTCGTCTTGCTCCCGGACGTGCCGCACTGATCGTATCGGCAGCTTGTACCAGACATGCAATCAGAGTCTCCGGTTCCACATCACCATGATGTGCTTCCACTGCATTGATAATCAGTGGAGACTCTTTGTATTTTCTACATAATTCAACACCTATTTGAATATGTGAACCTTCCATTTCATGATCTACTGATTTTCCAATGTCGTGCAATAATCCTGCCCGTTTTGCAGTCCTGACATCTACGCCGATTTCCCCGGCGAGAAGTCCGGCAATCTGTGCAACCTCAATTGAGTGCTTCAATGCATTCTGTCCATAACTGGTCCTGAATTTCATACGGCCCAATAAACGTACCAGTTCCGGGTGAATTCCGTGAACGCCGACCTCTAATGTTGCGGCTTCCCCTTCTTCACGAATCATTGTCTCAACTTCTTTTTTTGCTTTTTCCACCATTTCTTCTATTCTGGCCGGATGGATACGTCCGTCCACAATCAATTTCTCTAACGCAATTCTCGCAATCTCCCTGCGTATGGGATCAAATCCGGAAAGAATAACGGCTTCCGGCGTATCGTCAATAATCAGATCCACTCCGGTGAGCGTCTCTAATGTCCTTATATTACGACCTTCGCGACCGATAATCCTTCCTTTCATTTCATCATTCGGAAGCTGAACAACGGAAATTGTGGTTTCAGCGACATGATCCGCAGCGCATTTCTGAATTGCGGATACCACATAGTCTTTTGCTCTTTTTCCGGCTTCTTCTTTTGCCTGATGCTCCATTTCTTTGATCAATTTTGCAGTATCAAGTTTTACATCTTCTTCAACAGTTTTTAAAAGGTATTCTTTTGCCTGTTCGGAGGTAAGTCCTGAGATTCGTTCCAGTTCCTGTACGCGCTCTTCACTCAGCTTCGCAATTTCTGCTTTCTGTCTTGTCAGTTCTTCTTCCCTCGCAACAAAACCTGCTTCGCGCTTTTCGATCGCATCCAGTTTTTTATCCAGATTCTCTTCTTTCTGCACGATACGTCTTTCATTACGCTGGATTTCGGCACGGCGTTCACGGATTTCCCTATCCAGGTCATTTTTACTTTTAATCGTTTCTTCTTTGACTTCCAATAAGGTTTCACGCTTTTTCGTCTCGGCTGTCTTTACCGCTTCGTCAATGATCTCTCTGGCTTTTTCTTCCGCACTGCCGATTTTCCTTTCGGCAACTTTTCTGCGGTAAGCCGATGTAATCAAATAAGTAACCGGTACAGCAAAAACTAACGTAACTATCACAGCAATAATCACTTCTTGCACAGGAGCACCTCCTTTATTCAATTTTCATTGTACATATAACATAGCATAGTTTCATCTGTCATAATTAACAATAGTTAAATTTTATACTTTATTCCCTCTTATGTCAAGTAGTTCAGACATCAAAAAACCTGCCCGCAAAAAATACCCCTGCCTGCTCCTATGACTGCGCAAACCTCTTTGGTCTGCAAAAACCGTCATTTGTTTTTCAGTCAGCGTCTCATCACAGACGATATATCCGAACCGCAAAACCCTCTGCGCATCAAAAACCGGTACATCTTTCCGTATTCTTCTCTGTCCGCCGTATCCGGCGAAAAATTTTTCTGATCCAGTAAACGTTTGATCTGCGCCCTCTCATCCGACACAAATTCTTCTTCCAGACAATATGCAATTAATTCCCTGGAAATTCCGCGCCGTGCCAGATCATTTTTTAACCGCATCTTACTTCGCGTTTCCTGGTGAAAGTGAATAAATGTCCTTGCGTATCGTTCATCATCCAAATAATGATACCGCTTCACATAGTCGACCGCATCTTCAATGGCTTCCGGCGGATAGCAATTCTGGCGGAGCTTTTCACGAAGCTGATACTCTGTCCTCTCCTGCCTCTCCAGCAAATGCATCGCACGTTTCGCGGCGCGCTTTCCAATGATATCATGAAGCAGGTACCGATACTGCTCCTCCGATAATTCCACCCCCTGCGCCAAAGACATCTGATTTGCTTCCCCTTTATAGAGCCTTAAGGTTATCGTTTCATTCAGGCAGAGGTGAATCTGGCCTCTGCCCATGTTCTGATACTCGGTAATTATGTACTGCATCATGCGTTCTCGGCCGCAGCCTTCTCAGCCGGCTTCTTTGCATCTGCTTTCTTATCGGAGGCTGATTTTCCGGCAGCTTTTCCGCTGTCGGCTTTTACTGCTTCTTTGTCCTCGTCACCGTCGGTCTTGCCTACTTCGTAGTGGGCGCGGACTTTCTTTTCAATCTCATCCCGGATTTCCGGATGCTCTTTTAAAAACTGTTTTGCGTTTTCGCGTCCCTGCCCTATTTTTTCTCCGTTATATGCGTACCATGCCCCCGACTTATTCACTACATTGCAGTCCGCTGCAAGATCAAGCATATCGCCTTCCCTGGAAATTCCCTGTCCGAACATAATATCAAACTCTGCTTCACGGAACGGCGGAGCCACTTTATTCTTGACCACTTTGATACGGGTATGATTTCCGACCACTTCACCTGCCTGCTTCAAAGATTCGATCCTTCTGACGTCCAGGCGCACCGACGAATAAAACTTCAACGCACGTCCCCCGGTCGTCGTCTCCGGACTGCCGAACATTACGCCAACTTTTTCACGAAGCTGGTTGATAAAAAGAACGATACAATTCGTCCTGCTGATCACCGACGTCAGCTTCCGGAGCGCCTGCGACATCAGCCTTGCCTGCAGCCCTACGTGAGAATCTCCCATATCCCCGTCGATCTCCGCTTTCGGAACAAGCGCCGCAACGGAGTCCACGATCACAATATCCACCGCACCGGAACGCACCATCGTCTCTGTGATCTCAAGCGCCTGCTCTCCGCTGTCCGGTTGTGAAATATAGAGATTATCCACGTCTACGCCGATATTCTTCGCATAAACCGGATCGAGCGCATGCTCTGCGTCTATAAACCCGGCAATGCCGCCCAGCTTCTGCACTTCTGCAACGACATGCAGAGCAACGGTCGTCTTACCGCTGGACTCCGGTCCGTACACTTCGATCACACGCCCTTTCGGAAGCCCGCCGATCCCCAATGCAATATCAAGGCTTAAACATCCCGTCGGAACCGCATCTACGTTCATCGTCTTTGCAGATTCGCCGAGCTTCATAACGGAACCTTTGCCGTACTGCTTTTCGATATGGGAAATGGCAGCGTCCAGCGCTTTTAATTTGTCCTCTTTATTCTCTATTTTTTTTACTTCTTTTTTATCGTCCTTTGCCATGGTTTTCTCCTTTATGCAAACTTATGTTCGTTTTTCTGATATACATAGTAGTACACTTTTCCAAAAAAGTCAACTCCCATTTGATTTATTTTTATTGCGTGATTTGGGGATTCCTGCCGGTCAAGAAATACGCGGCAGCCTGAACACTGATCGGATAAAAAATATAAAAGACAGCCGTCTGTTCGGCTGTCTTTCAGTATAAGTTTTGCTTTTGTACTTGTCAAGCGTTATCTTCCAGTCCGCATTTGCAGAGATAGATAAAAAAGCCTGTTAAAAATGCCGTCAGCAATCCGGCAATAATTTTTTTGTTCATAAAAAGTTCCTCCTTTGTCTGTCTTTATTTTACTCCATTTTACAGCAAAATCCCCGAAAAACAAAGCGAAATTTCCTTAAAATTTCTTTAATTTGCTTAAAATTCTCCTATTCCAGTCCTGCGAATTTTTTTAAATCTCCTGCCTGCTGAACGCCTGAAACGCGTTTGATAAATACGCCCTGATCCATAAGAACCAGCGTCGGTATGCTCATAATCTGATACTTCAGCGCCAGCGCCGCCTCCTCGTCGACATTTACCTTGCCTATCTTCACCTTGTCGCCCATTTCTGCCGCAAACGCATCCAGAATCGGCGACTGCATCTTACAGGGCATACACCAGTCTGCCCAAAAATCCAAAATAACCGGTACTTTGCTTGCCAATACCTCTTCTTCAAAATTATCGTTTGTCACCGTTACGATCTCCATGGCAAAACCTCCTGATTTCTTTCTTAATTTCTTCCGAATTCCTCTAATAAAAGCCCCTCATTTCTGTCTAACGTCATTCCGATACTCCATTCATTGACAAAAATCAGCAGCGGATTTCCTTTTAAATCCTGAATCTTTTTCATGTCGGACGTCCCCGAAAGCTGATCCGGACAAAATTCTTCATTTGCAATCCACCGGATATATTCGTGAGGCATGTTTTCCAGGCGGATCTCGACATTATACTCATTTAAAAGACGGTATTTTAATACGTCGAACTGAAGAACTCCCACAACGCCTACGATAATCTCTTCCATCCCCATTCCGTATTCCTGAAAAATCTGAATGGCGCCCTCCTGGGCGATCTGCGTAATCCCTTTTACAAACTGCTTCCGTTTCATCGTGTCTAACTGCCGGACCCTTGCAAAATGCTCCGGCGCAAACGTCGGGATTCCCTCGAACCGAAATGGCTTTGCCGCCGTCGTGATCGTATCTCCGATCGAAAAAATACCGGGATCAAACACGCCGATAATATCTCCCGCATATGCCTCTTCGATGATCTTACGGTCCTGCGCCATCATCTGCTGCGGCTGGGACAGCTTTATTTTTTTATTGCCGCCCTGCACATGAATCACTTCCATTCCCGCCGTAAATTTACCGGAACAGATACGCATAAACGCAATACGGTCCCGGTGATTTTTATTCATATTTGCCTGGATCTTAAATACAAATGCAGAAAAATCTTCATCAAACGGATTTTTCTCCCCGGCATCCGAAATCATGGGCAGCGGAGAATACGTCATCTGCAGAAAATGCTTCAAAAATGTTTCCACGCCGAAATTAGTCAGCGCCGATCCGAAAAAAACGGGAGATAGTTCCCCTTTGGATACCAGGTCCATATCAAATTCCGCGCTGGCGCCGTCTAAGAGCTCGATTTCCTCCATCAGCTTTTCGTAATTTTCTTCCCCGATTTCGGAAAGAAGCGCGGCATCTTCCACGGAGATAATCTTTTCCTCGCCCTCTTTTGTTCCTTTCTGGGTATCACTGTAGAGCATGATTTTTTTCTGGTTCCGGTCATACACGCCTTTAAAGTTTTTGCCGGAACCGATCGGCCAGTTGACCGGGCAAGTGGCAATTCCAAGCTCCTTTTCAATTTCATCCAGCAAATCAAACGTATCGTTGGCATCCCGATCCATCTTATTGATAAACGTAAAAATCGGAATATGACGCATCACACAGACCTTAAAAAGCTTTCTCGTCTGCGCCTCCACGCCTTTGGAACCGTCAATCACCATAACCGCAGAATCCGCCGCCATAAGCGTTCGATACGTATCCTCCGAGAAATCCTGGTGTCCCGGCGTATCCAAAATGTTGATGCAGTATCCGTCATAATTAAACTGCAGTACGGATGATGTTACGGAAATACCTCTTTCCTTTTCAATTTCCATCCAGTCCGATACCGCATGCCTTGCCGTTGCTTTTCCTTTTACGGAACCTGCCAGATTAATCGCTCCACCATATAATAAGAATTTCTCTGTTAACGTCGTCTTGCCGGCATCCGGATGCGATATGATCGCGAATGTCCTTCTTTTTTCAATTTCTTTTTTTAATTCAGCCAAAACCATTCCTCCGAAATTTTCTATTTTCCTGTCAATCAAAATATTCTGTATCTTCCAGGCCCCTGCTGTTTAGTTTCGCAACCATCCGATCCAATATCGTTTTCCAGAACATCCGAAACCATTTTTTATTTCTATATCTTTCCACTAAGACCGGACTGATTTGATAATAAATTTTTATAAAAAGTCTGCCAAACCAGGTTGCATCCAGCACGGTATCCCGAAACCGCCTTAACGTCCATACCTCCCGACAGTCGTACGAGCCATATATGCAGGTCGCTATATAACATCCCTTATGCTTTACCTGCATCAATTGCTGAATTTGTGCATTTTTCTCAGGCGGAAGCAAACGGGAACATGCATCGGCATATCTCTCTCGATACCCCACATAATAAATAGAGCTTTCTATAATATTTTTCCTAAAACTGTCTACGATCAGATCCTGAATATCTCGATTCGCTGCAATAAAATCTTTCGGAATTTCTTCCATAATATGTCCCGAACTGTACGGCCTCTTATCGTTAAATTCCATTTCAATATAATACGTATATACTTTCCTTTTATAGTATTCTGCATTCTCACACTCAGATGCAAGCGTCAGAATTTTATCTCCAACAGATTTGATCTCCTCATTGGAACGCGCCGTCTGCAGGATAAAAAGCCAGACTTCTATATTTTGAGAATCATATGTTTTTAATTCATCCATCAGCGTTTTTGTTTTGAGGGACAATTCGGAATCTCTCCAGGCTTCTTCTGCCCACTGCAAAACACCAATTTCAGAAAACAGCTGTGAAATTCTCTGTGTCCCATCCTCACAATTTTTTCTAATCTCATCCAGATAAATATTCGCATTTTCAAAATTCCTAAGAACCAGTTCTTTTCTCGCCGAGTTGATCAAAGCGTCTATATCAACAGAGTTATTTACATTCACCACTGCGCCGTTAAAGTCGTTGTTGTTAACAACTGTTACGTTGTAATTACAAATTGCCTTTTCCGTAATAAATGCGGTACCGCAATACTGACAGATACCTGCTTCTCTCGTTTCGTCTACCTCAATATTTGCTCCGCATTGTGTGCACTTCGCCGGAACCAGTCCCATAACAATTCCTCACTTTCTTTCGTATCTGTTTCCCTGTTTACGATATCATGGATCGCACGCAACAACTTTTCCTAAAAGAAAAAATGCTACAAACCTCTGACAGGTTTCTAGCATTTTCGGGTTGGGCTGTTTAATAATAAACAGAACAGTCCGTAGGGGAATCGAACCCCTGTTTCCGCCGTGAGAGGGCGGCGTCTTAACCGCTTGACCAACGGACCATGAACCGTTTATTACTATACCACAGCTTCATTCACTTTGCAAGCATTTTTTTACATTTTTTTGCCGGCCTTTTTTGCAGAACTGTCATCACGCTATCGTGCTCGAAAAAATTCGCTGCACCGCACTTATTCTTCGTATCCGTTCGGATTATTCTTCTGCCATCTCCAGGAGTCGGCGCACATTTCTTTGATGCCGTACTCTGCAACCCATCCAAGCTCTTCTTTCGCTTTGGCAGCGTCGGAATAGCAGGTTGCGATATCGCCCGGTCTTCTCGGTTTGATCGAATAAGGAATCTTTACGCCGGTAGCGTCTTCAAAGTTTTTCACGATATCCAGCACGCTGTATCCGGTTCCGGTTCCAAGATTGTAAATGTTCAGCCCCGTATTCTCTTTGATCTTATTTAATGCTTTTACATGGCCGCGTGCCAGGTCAACCACATGAATATAATCCCTGACTCCGGTTCCGTCCGGCGTATCGTAATCGTTGCCGAATACGCCGAGCTCTTTTAACTTGCCGACTGCCACCTGCGTAATATACGGCATTAAGTTGTTCGGAATACCATTCGGGTTCTCTCCCATCGTTCCGCTCTTATGCGCTCCGATCGGATTGAAATAACGAAGCAGGATAACGTTCCATTCCGGATCCGCTTTCTGCATATCGCTTAAAATCTGCTCCAGCATGGATTTCGACCAGCCATACGGATTGGTACAGGTTCCTTTGGGGCATTCTTCGGTAATCGGAATGATCGCCGGATCGCCGTAAACAGTTGCAGAAGACGAAAAAATGATATTCTTGCATCCGTGCTTACGCATCTCGTCAACCAGCGTCAGGGTTCCGGTTATATTGTTGTTATAATATTCCCATGGTTTTGCAACGGACTCGCCGACCGCTTTTAATCCCGCAAAATGAATACAGCTTTCGATATTTTCCGTTTCTAAGATTTTCTTTAAAACATCACGGTCTAAAATATCTCCTTTGTAAAATTTAACCTCTTTTCCGGTAAGCGCTCTGACACGGTCTAACGATTTTTCACTGGAATTGGAAAGGTTATCCAATACTACAACCTCATAGTCTGCGTCCAACAATTCTACGCATGTATGGCTCCCGATATACCCGGCGCCGCCTGTTACTAAAATTGCCATAAAATGTTTCCTCCTTTAACTTGTCCTTGTTCTTTTATCATACCACGTTTACTGCTAAATTCAAAGATTTCTTTGCTTCATTCTTCCATAATTTTACAATCGGCAAACAAAAAAAGGGATCCCCTTTGAGGATTCCCCTTTTCAGATCTTATTATGCCACTTTGCTTTTTGCCAGCTCTGCCAGAGTTGCAAAACCTTCCGCATCATTTACAGCCATTTCCGCCAGCATTTTGCGGTTCATATCCACACCCGCAAGCTTTAAGCCATGCATAAACTGGCTGTAGGAAATTCCGTTCATTCTTGCCGCTGCATTGATACGCGCGATCCATAACCGACGGAACTGTCTTTTTCTTTCTTTTCTTCCGGCATAAGAACTTGCCAGAGCTCTCATAACAGACTGTTTTGCAACTCTGTACTGTTTGGATCTTGCGCCTCTGTATCCCTTTGCCAGTTTTAAAATCCGATTATGTTTTCTTCTCGCATTTAAGCCGCCCTTCACTCTTGCCATCGTCTATTCCTCCTTAACTGATTCCTATAAATACGGTAAAATTTTCTTCATATTCTTAACGTTTGACTTGTCCGTCATGGTAGCCTTACGGAGATTTCTCTTCGTCTTGGCGGATTTCTTTGTCAAGATATGGCTCTTGTAAGCTTTATTTCTCTTTAATTTTCCTGTTCCCGTTACTTTGAAGCGTTTTGCAGCCGCTCTGCTTGTTTTCATTTTTGGCATGATATATTTCCTCCTTAAAATGCTATTTTTTCTCTGTGAGCACCATGCTGATGCTTCTGCCTTCCACCTTCGGCGCCTTTTCTATCACCGCCACATCTGCGAGATTTTTTGCAAAATCATCTAAAATATGCCTGCTGCTCTGCATATGCGCCATTTCACGGCCGCGGAAACGCAGCGTGATCTTTACTTTGTTGCCTTTTTCAAGGAATTTCTTAGTTGCATTCATTTTGGTATTTAAATCGTTGGATTCAATGTTCGGCGACATACGAATCTCCTTGACTTCAACAACCTTCTGCTTTTTCTTGGCTTCTTTTTCTTTTCTTGCCAGCTCGTATCTGTATTTACCGTAATCGATAATCTTGCATACCGGCGGTTTTGCAGTAGGAGCAATCTTCACCAGATCCAGTTCCGCTTCTTCTGCTTTCTTCATCGCCTCTCTGGCTGACATAATGCCAAGCTGTTCCCCGTTTACCCCGATCAGACGGATCTCCCTGTCCCTGATCTGTTCATTAATCATTAAATCGCTAATGGTTGTGCACCTCCAAAATAAATAGTTAAGATAAAAAAAGCGGATAGTCAGACTATCCACAATCAATGAAACGCACAATACATAAGCATTGTCCGAATGATAAACCATAAGTCGCCCAATTGCGCTTAGGTGAGAGCGGATACTCTGCTTGCTTTCGACAACGTATATAAAATATCACATCTTCCGTGATCCGTCAAGTTTTTTCCTGTTTTTTGTATCTGTCTGCTTTTTGCATCTATGCTTCCTGTTTTTTCCTGTACGGGTTTCCTGCGGTTCGTTTTTTCCATACACCATAGGATCACGCGGCAGTCGCTTCTCTTACAGCTCCACATCTTCCAACAACTCTGTCCCGTCCGCCGCCGCGGTTGCCAGCGCGTCGCACCTCTCGTTCTGCGGATGGCCGTCGTGCCCTTTCACCCAATGAAATGTAATCCGATGCGGTTTTTTCACCGCCAATAACTTTTTCCAGAGGTCGATATTTTTTACCGGTTTGTTGTCCGATTTCTTCCATCCCTTTTTCAGCCAGCTCTCCACCCATCTCTGGTTAAACGCGTCCACAACGTACTTGGAATCGGAATACAAATCGATTTCACAGGGACCGTTCAGGCATTCCAGCGCCCGGATCAGTCCCATCAGCTCCATCCGGTTGTTCGTCGTCTTTTGATATCCGGCGGAAATCTCCTTGGTGTGAAGATTCCCATTTGCATCCACATATTCCAGCACCGCGCCGTAGCCTCCCGGCCCGTTGGGATTGCCCCTTGCCGCGCCGTCCGTATAAATCGTCACTTTTTTCATAATTCGTATGCCTCGTTTTCCCCTGAAATATCGACCAGCCGGCCTGCAAACGCCCCATTTGCAGTCTTTGACTTAAATTTTTCGATCAGGCTGTAATCCTGCCACATATGCATCGGAAATATCACTTTTGCATCTACATGCTCCATAAAATAAAGCATCCCCTCCAGCGCAAATTTCCCCTGCCTGGAGTCCAGCGGAACAAACGCAACGTCGATTTCTTCGTCCGAAAGCTTTCCGATCTCGCGCTTATATGCCCGCGCCTCTTTGCCGTTGACCAGATCTCCCGCGCCTTCCCATTTCCAGAGGTTTAAATCCCCGGCATGGTAAATCGTCTTTCCCTCCGCACAGACCAAAAATGCAACGCCCTGATCGGTTGAATGCAGCGTTTTCACCTCCATATCGTCGATCGCATAGCTTTTATAAAAATTCACAAACGTGATTTTTTCTTTTACTTTGGAAGAAATACCGTTTCTCTCCAGATAACGGTCCGACAGCTTAATGTCCTTTGAAAAAATATAACGGATATGTTCGTATTTGTCCGCCCATGTAAAAACCGCAAGATCAAAGTGATCCTGATGCGCATGGCTGGCAAACACATAGACCGGCTTCTCCTTCCGAAACTCGGGCAATACCCCCGTAAATTCAAATCCTTTGACTTTTCCGTTTTCAAAATAGTCAAAGACAAGCGTCCTCTCTTCTGTTTCTACTACAAAACAGCTGTGATGTACAAATGTGACAATCATTGCATCCTCCTGATGATTTCATTGGCTCTTCGGTATACCTCGTTTGGATCGGTTCCGATAAAAAACTTCTGGTCTTCGTATAAAATATTGCCGTCTACCATCGTAAGCCGCACGTTCTGCTTACTGCCGGAATATACGATATTTTTCACAAAATGGTTTTCGGGCTGCATGTTCGGCTGTTTCAGGTCAATCATAATCAAATCCGCAAGCTTTCCTTCCTCCAGGGCGTCGCATTCCCACAGCCCCATGGCATGCGCGCCTTCCACCGTCGCCATAGAAAGCACTTCCTCCGCCGGAATGCATAATGCATCCTGCTCCCGTACTTTGGCAAGCCCGCTGACTAAAAACATTTCCCGAAACATATCCAGGCAGTTATTGCTCGCCGGACCGTCCGTCCCGATCGCCACGGGAATTCCTTCTTCCAAAAATCGTTTTACCGGCGCGATCCCGCTTGCCAGTTTCAGATTGGAGGCCGGATTCGTAACGGCAGTCAGCCCTCTGTGTTTAAAAATTTCAAAATCGGCGTCTTCCAGGTAAATACAGTGATACCCTCCGCCGCCGTATGCGTACATTCCCAATTCGTCCGTCAGCTGTGTCGGCGTCTTTCCCCAACGCTGTCTGCACTCGTTTACTTCCCGCGCCGTCTCGGAATTATGCAGCCACACCGGAGACTTCACTTTCTCTGCCAATGCGGCAAGCCCTTCCATCAATTGCAGCGAAGTCGTATATTCCGCATGGAATCCCATCACAAAACCTGTCCGCCCGCTCATTTCCCGAATCGTGTGGTATAACTCTTCTACCTCCGGAAGCGACTGGCAGAAATCGTTCAAACCGCTCGTAAATACCGACCGAAAACCGCAGTCTGCCGTTGCCTTCGCACACGGAAGCGGAGCAAAATACATATCAAAATTAGAAGTGATCCCGCTTGTTAAATATTCCATGATGCCGAGCTTGCAAAGATGGTACATATCTTCCTGTGTCAGCTGCGCTTCTTTGGGAAACACCTGATTGTGCAACCACTCCTGTAAGGGCAGATCATCCGCATACGAACGCAGAAACGTCATTGCGGTGTGCGTATGCGCATTTTTAAATCCGGGCATCAGTACGTTTCCCCCGGCATCGATTTCACGATCCCAGAGGGGCTTGGCAGCGTTTTCTTTCTGCCCGGTACGCAAGAGATCGGATCCGTCCCCGATATAGGCGATCCGGTTGCCCCGTACCCAAAGTTCTCCCTGTATCAGATCAAACCGATGATTGTTTCCCGCAAAGGCAGCGTTCTCTTTTTTACCTTCCGCCTCTTTGGTGTCTGTCGGAAACGACAGTATCCTGGCATTGTAAAACCGAATATTCATTCCGTTTCCTCCGATTTGCCGTTTAAGCAGCGTCCTATCGTTACGATCGATTCATAGACTAATGTTTGAAATTTCGGCGCCGCCGCATCTGCCGTTTTCTGAATTTCATCATGTGTCAGCGGATTCGGTGAAATGCCCGCCGCCGCATTGGAAATGCACGAAATTCCCACAATCTTCATCCCCATATGCCTGGCCGCAACCGCTTCGCATGCCGTGCTCATGCCTACGGCGTCCGCCCCGAGCGTCCGGCACATGGAAACCTCTTCCGGGGTTTCATACTGCGGTCCGCTCATCTGCAGGTACACGCCCTGTTTTAAATCAATTCCGTTGTCATACGCCGTCTTTTTGACGATCCTCTGCAAATCTTCATCATATATATGGCTCATATCCGGAAATCTCGTCCCAAGCGCATTCAGATTAGCCCCGATCAGCGGCGACGGCACGAACGAAGCGATCTGCCCGGTGATCAGCATAAAATCTCCGGCACGCATCCCCTGCTGAATGCCGCCGGATGCATTCGTCAAAAATAAAACCTTTGCTCCCATCTGTTTCATCAGACGGATCGGAAGCACGACATCCTGCATGGAATATCCTTCGTAATAATGCACGCGCCCCTGCATACAAACCACCGGCACGTCCTCAATAAAACCAAAGAGGAACCTTCCTTTATGTCCCGGCACGGTGGACACCGGGAATCCTTCGATTTCATGATAATCCAAGACCGCTTCTACCGAAATCCGATCGCCGAATTCTCCTAACCCGGAACCTAATACCAATGCAATCCGGGGGTTAAAATCGATCTGTTTTCGGATACTTTTATAACAATTCTGCAGCTTATCGTATACTTCGTTCATACCCTGCCTCCGCTTCTTTTTCCTGTGTTTCCATTATAAGCGTAATACACCGCTGCCGCAACCGTTATTTTCGGCGATGGAACTGTTCCGCCTGCCAAAATATATCCCCGGCTTTTTCCGCAAAAAAACTTTATGGTATCCGGCATTGGGGCAAATTCAACGCACGATCCATATTTCTTTTGTAATAAGTTCACAGATTTTTTCTTTGGCCGTCACGTAATCCGTTTCTTTCACCCGGGCAAAAGAAAGGCTGATCACAGGATACGTCCCCTGCAGCCGGCGGAACTTTTCATCCTTCTAAATAAAAAGCCCTTCAAACAGGTCTTTCCTTCCTGCGTAATCGATTGAGAAAAACTGTTCCACCATGCTCATATTCAAAGTTTTTCCGAAACGCCTGGGACGGGCGATCAGCGTCACGCTGTCCCCGCCGTCCCACCATTCCTTGATAAAAGCCGTTTTGTCTATATAAAAATAGTTCTTCTGTATCAAGTCGCCGAAGTTCTGTATTCCGATCGCTACCGTTCTTACCATACCAGAGTCCTCCCCTTTTAAAACATACATGACTGCCGCTAAAAACAATTGCAAAACGCTTATAATGACGAAAATCCGCTATACTGTGTTGCTTTGGTATAGCGAACTTTCTTTCTAATTACAACGTACGGATTCCGATTGTTTTATTTTCAGCATTCTGATTTTGCTTTCTTCCCCGTATCAATTGATCCTGTACCACCGCAGGCTGGAATCATAGTAATAATCACTATCTGTCGTAACCTTATAAAAATCATAGTCGATGTCAAACGCAATAAAATAATCATAGCCCGGTTCCAGCTGGTCGAAATTCAGGTTGTCAAACACAAAATCTCCATTCTCATCCACACGCACTTCCCGCAGGATTACCTCACAATCATCATCTTCCATGCGGCTCCTGCTTACGATCATCTGAACCACTGCATCCGGCATATAGGCATGCCCCGTAATCCTATCCATATTTTTATGGATCTGTGTGATGTCGGATGGCTCTGTAAATTGCAGGGTATAATCCACATTCTGTACAAGCGCCATCACTTTCAAATATTCTTCCCAGTCGTCCAAAAAAAGGTATTTTGGCGTTTTCCTGCTGATCTCCTCCAGGCTTAAATGATTATATGCAATGCCAAACCCGGACAAATGATGGATTTTGCTGAAATCGGGCAGGGAAGACAGCTTGTTAAAGCAAAGGTTCAGTATGCGCAGTTTTTTTAATTTTGCTATTTCACCAGCAGATACCAGGCAGTTTCTGCCCAGGTTCAGATACCATAATTTTTTCAGTTTCTGTATGCCCTGAATGTTCCGGAGCTGGTTGGACGACGCATTTAAGTGTTCTAAAT
>BLMD01000113.1 GCA_011959925.1 Lachnospiraceae bacterium | reverse complement strand
CTCTGCCATTACGCAATACCTCCTGTCTGCTCCGACCGTTTATAGTTTCCTGCTGGAATTGTATCATACTTTTTATACTTATACAAGTATATAAAATGCACAAGATTCCCTGTATACTTATATAAGTATTTTGTATATTATTCCGGGTTGAAAATATACTTATATAAGTATATAATAAGATTACAAGGTACAGAAAAACATACCGCCCGGTTGCCGGGGCGTAAAGTTCGGCAATCAGCGACCCGGAACGTCTAAAGATTCCGGGGGTGTAAATCCAATATAGGGCAACCAATAAAACAACATTCATATATACGGAGGTAATCACTATGGAATCAAGGACACTGGAAACAATCACTATTAACAACTCTTTGGAAATTGTCAGATTAAACGGAAACGTAAAATTCAAAGCACCGTTAGGCTATACGCTTCCCTGTGGATACTGTTTCAAACACCCGGAAAAAGGTTACTTTGCTTTTGCAGGGGATATAGTTCCTTATATTCCTCGTGGTGGCAAAAAGGCTTTGCTTTCGATTATGGAATCCGGCGGTTTCCTTGATTTTGATAATTCCGTTTGGCTTCAACCGCTCAACTAAACCCATTGGGCAATCTCCCCTCTCTAAATTTTAACCGCTCATAAAATGGGCGGTTTTTGTTTTATCCAAGTATACGCATTTCACAATTTTGCATTATACTTATATAAGTATTTTTGTGCATTATTCCGGGTTGAAAATATACTTATATAAGTATATAATAGAGTTATCAAAGAAATACAGTGGATGGAGGTAAATCAAAAATGGCAGATATGACAGTAGCAAATGAAATTTTAAGACAGTTGGGCGGTAATAAGTTCTTGATTATGACAGGTGCAAATCATCTTATCAGGGATACTTATAGCCTGTCAATGAAACTTCCTAGAAATATGAGCAAAGCAAATAGATTAACAATCGAATTGCAGGCAGACGATACTTATAAAATGAGATTCCGCAAGCATACACCGGACAGACTTAATAAAAAGACTTTTGAATTTAAACCCGGAAAAATTGAGGATATAAAGGTTTTTGATTCTGTATACTGCGACCAACTCCAAGAATTATTTACAAGTGTAACAGGAATGTATACACATTTATAGACAAAAACGCCCCCAAGGCATAGAGCCAAGGGGGCGTTTTTCTGCGGTATCTTATTTTATAAACCGGTCCTTTAATTCCTTGAACGTATCCCAACCGTACATTGAGATATACGCCACTACAAACGCTGCGAATACCGCAAGTACCACATAGTACCATAAAAGCGGTATGCCTGCGTAGGCAACGTAAATTAACAACGCTACCACGGTCACGATTAAGGAAACAAGGATAACAAACGCCTTTGTCGGCACTTTCTTAATCCCAGGCAAGTCCTTTAACAGTTCCGTAATGAGGGATACGGCAAACGCCAATGCCCCCAAGATACCGATAATCAAAACTGAATTTTCCGCTAAAATCTTCATATTCT
>BLMD01000112.1 GCA_011959925.1 Lachnospiraceae bacterium | reverse complement strand
TCTATGGTTATTTTGGTTGCTGCCGTTATCCGCCGCAACATAAATACGCCCCAAATCATCGGCGCCCACGGCTGTAGCCATATATCCCGAGATCTGGAAAGACCGTTCTACTTTCCTTTTCAGCAAATCATACACCGTACATTTCTGCCGGTATACGATATACAGCTTTTCCCCTGTACTGTAAGAACCGGAACACCCGGAAAATGTATATACAGGAGTCTTTTGCCCCGATGCCAGTGAATAAAAACTAAGCTCATTTCCATTCAGGAAATAAATTCCATTTTGCTGCACGCACGGAATCTGCATCGTTTCCGTATCAATCGATGTATAAGAAAGCGCTTCCTGCGGCAGTTCCGTCACTTCAGCCTGCGGAATCTCATAAATCTCTCCCGTAACGGTAAACGTTTTCTCTGCCTGATAAACATTGTCCAGGCTTCTCACAGAAACCGTAACCTCTCCCGGACGATACGCCGAAAGCGTCCCGTCTGAGGCGACTCCGGCTATCTCCGGCGCGCTGCTCGTCCATTCAAAATCCAATGCAAGCTCCGGATCCAGCTTTGCAGAAATCTTCAGCGCATCGCCCACTGCAAGAGTATCCGCTTCTACATCCAGTTGTAAATCCCGGATGCCTGCCAGTTCATCCAAATCCACCCAGGTTTTCTCCCTCGGGTATTCAAGATTCTCCGTCTTTTCCGTCCATCCGTACTTGGAAAAACCACAGTAGATCGTAATGCTCTCTGTATTTACAGAATTATACGATCCAAACCTCGGCGCATCTCCTTTAAATACCAGGCTCTTTAAGGAAACACACTCCGAAAAAGCCCCGCGCCCAAGATAACTTAAACTTTCCGGGAAATATACGCACCGCAGGTTCCTGTTTTCATTCGCCGCATAATCTTCGATTCTTGTTACGCTTTCCGAAATGCTAAGCGTTTCCTGCGGAAAGTTCTCCGGAATCAGCAAAAGCTGCGTTTTTTCTTTATTATATAGAATTCCGTTATCTGAACTGTAGCTTTCATTCCCCGGTTCCACCTCAATTGATTTCAGGCCGCTGCAGCCGTCCAAAATCTCCGAACCAATAGAGGAAACCCCTTCCGGCAGTTTCAGGTTTTCCAGCTTTATGCAGCCTGCCAGCGCACAATTCCCAATCTCCGTAATGCTTCCTGCCAGCCGGATATCTTCCAGCTGATCCAGTCCATAGAACGCATATGCGCCAACAGAAGTAATCCCTTCCTGAATTGTTACAGAAGTAATAAAGCCCCGGCAAACAAGAAAGGGCGACATTTCTTCTCCATAATACGCATAATCCTTCATAGCCCCGCTTCCGCTGATTACCAGCTCTCCTGTATCCGGATCCAACGACCATTCTGCATGTTCTCCGCAGCTTCCCGAAAGCGAATCCAGCGGAAGAAATGTTACTCGATTTTGTGTATCCTCCGCATAGTCCTGTACCGCTGTCCCCCTATGTCCCGCCAGCACCATTTCCAGCGGAAGATATGTCCCACTGCTTCCATTTACACAATAATACCCAAAAGCCCGCGCGCCGATCTCCGTCACACTGTCCGGAACGCTCGCCTGTGTCAGCGCAGTACAGCCAAGAAATGCGCCCTCGCCAATAGACGTAACGCTTTCCGGAATCGTGACCCGCTCAACAGAACCCAGAAAACGAAAAGCAAACGGCGTGACGGAAACGACTCCGTCCGGAATCTCAAGCTCTATGGGATTCTCTGTTCCCTGGTATGCATATGCCGCTTTTCCGAACACAATAACGCCGTCTTTTTGTGCTTTCAGAAATGGCGTTCCCAGAAACGCATCTTTTCCGACCCACTCTACACTCTCTGGAACTGCCGCTCTCTCCAGTGCGGTACAGCCCTCAAATGCGGAGGCTCCAATCGAATGTAGGTGTTCCGGAAGCTCTACCTCCACAATCTCCTTATGTTTTTTAAATACGGCGTCCGCGATTTTCGTCACACCCTCCGGCACCGCAACCGATGTTCTGCTGCCGTTGTATTGATACAGCATCCCATTCCCCAGTACCACAAATTCACGTCCCGAAAAGCTATTCTCATAAGCAGTACCGCTAAACGCATCCGAGCTAATCACACTCAGGCTGTCCGGCAAAATTACTTCCGCTAAGTTGTTGCAGCTTGCAAACGCTATTTCCCCGATCGACGTCACGCCTTCCGGTATCTCGATCCTTGTCATGGCGCACTGTCCAAATGCATTTCCTCCAATTTTCCTGATTCCTTTTTGAAGCACCACTTCCCGCAGTTTTCTGCAGCCAAAGAAAAGGTTTTCTGCTATCTCTGTAATCCCGGATGGCAAAGTAATTCTCTCCAGCTCATAACACTGTGTAAATGCGCCTCTCCCAATCTCCGTCACACTGTCCGGAATCTGAATATCCGAAAGTTTCCAATTATCAAAAAATGCGGAAGCCCCGATTGTTTTCAGACCGGCAGGCAGACGTACGCTCTTTAGGTTATAGCAGTGCAAAAAAGCATCCATCCCGATTGTCGTCACAGTCGACGGAATCGTTACCTGCTCCAGCTTTTCGCAGGAACTGAATGCAAAATCTCCGATACGGTTTATGCCCTCCGGCATACGAACGGTCCTTAGCTCCCGAAAACCGGAAAAAGAAGAATTCCCGATGGCTGTGATCCCGTCCCCGACGATTACCGTAGTAATCCTGTCCAGGTAAGGAGAAAAAGAAGAACTCACTCCCCCCATATTATCCATATCACCGGAACCGCTAAACGTAAGCGTTCCCGTTGATAAATCAATGGAATAGGTAATACTGCTCCCATAAGAGCCCTCCACGAGATCCCCAGCAGCCGTTTTGGCGCCATTCCCCGCTTCCCGCTTGTTTCCTTTCCTTTTCTCTTTTTGTTCGTCTCCTTCATTCACCAGGTTCCATTTTGTATTCTCATCCAACACTCCGCCGTTTATCTGTATCCAGCTATCGTCCGGCTCTATTGGCGCTCCTTCTATAAAGTCCTCTGTTTCGCCCGGATTCACCGCTTCCCCGTCCGTCTCATCCGCAAGCCGTACTTGCGGGCTGTCGTCTCGCCCGGCTGCCTCTGCCGCTTGTGCTCTTCCCTGCGCGGCTTCTGCCATACAGGGCTGCAATGCCAAGACCGCACACAAAATTACTGAACATATTCGTTGTTTCATAATCTCCCCTCTCTCCTAATTCACCAGTATCCTTTTAATACTTCCAATTATACGCCCCTTTTCCGAAAAATTCAATTTAATCTCCATATTCTTCCGCCATATGCATATGATACAGCTTCTCGTAAATTCCTCCTTTTTCCAGCAGCGCCTGGTGGCTGCCCTCTTCTGCAATGCCCTCTTCCGTCAGAACCAAAATCCTCTCTGCATTTTGTATCGTCGTCAGCCTGTGCGCGATGACAAATGTCGTCCTCTCTTTTGCCAGGCGCTCCAGGGAATCCTGCACGACTTTTTCGCTTTCGTTATCCAGGGCAGAAGTTGCCTCGTCAAAAATTAAGATCGGAGGATTTTTCAAAAATACCCGGGCAATGGACAGTCTCTGCTTCTGTCCGCCGGACAGCTTGATCCCCCGCTGACCGATATCCGTCTCATATCCGTTGGGCAGAGACAGAATAAACGCATGGGCATTTGCGTTCTTTGCAGCCTGTATCACCTCTTCCCGGGAAGCATCCGGCTTCCCGTAACGGATATTGTCATACACCGTTCCCACAAACAGATACACATCCTGCTGCACGATTCCGATCTGATCCCGGAGACTCTTTAAAGAAAGCGAACGGATGTCTTTTCCGTCCACCAAAACCGCGCCTCCCGTCACATCATAAAACCTGGGAATCAGACTGCAGAGCGTGCTTTTACCTGCTCCGGAAGAACCGACAATCGCAACATACTCCCCCGCATCCACATGGAGATTAATGTGGCTTAACACTTTCTCGCTGCCCTCCTCGTAGCGGAAGGAGACATTGTCAAAATCAACGCTGCCCTTCACCCCGGACAGGCATTCGGCATTTGGACAGTCTTTGATATCCGGCTCAATGGCCAGGATTTCCAAAAAGCGCTCAAACCCGGTATATCCGTTCTGGAACTGCTCCGTAAAATCAATCAGTGTTTTAATCGGTTCCGTCAGCACATTGATATAGAGCAAAAATGTGATCAGATCCGTCACTTCTATCCTGCCATAAGAGATAAATATTCCTCCCGCCGCAAGCACTGCCACGGTAATCAGCAGGGAAAACGAGCTCAATCCCGCATGGTAACCGCCCATATAAAAATAGCTGTTTTTCTTTGCCTCCAAAAACCCGCCGTTGCCCTGCCGGAATTTTTCATTTTCTATCTCTTCATTTGCAAACGATTTGACCACGCGGATACCCGAGAGATTATCTTCGATCCGGCTGTTAATGTCCGCTATTTTTTCCCGATTCCTGCGAAACGCCCGTTTCATCCTGCCATTGAAAAAATAAGCGTAGACAAACATCACCGGCACAAGGGCAAACGCTGCAGCCGTTAACATCGGACTGATATACGTCATAATCACAAACGCTCCGCAGATTTTAATCAGGGAAATCACAATATTTTCCGGACCGTGATGCATCAGTTCCGTAATATCGAACAGATCCGTCGTAATCCGCGCCATCAGCGCTCCCACTTTCTGATTGTCATAAAAGGCAAACGAAAGCTTCTGAAAATGTGCAAACACTTCCGCACGCATATCGTATTCGATCTTTGCTCCCATCACATGACCGTAATTGCTGATAAAAAAATTGCAGAAGCAGGAAATTGCCACCAGTCCTGCCATTATAACTCCAAGATACAGGATTTCCCTCACGGCTTCTTCTCTTTCCAGATAAATAATCGATGACGTAATATAGCGGGCAATCAGCGGTATGGCAAGCGCAACTGCAGACGCCGCAATGGCAAACAGCATGTCCGCAAAAAACACGCCCCGGTAAGGTTTGTAATAAGAAATCATTTTTTTCAGGTTCTTCTTCATCGTTTTCAGTCCTCTCTCTAATTTAGCATACGAAACTCTGTTTCTCTTTCTTTTAACGGCTGCTCTTCCGATTCGATTCCTTCTATCCTAATCGGCCTGGTCTGGTCCAAAGACCAGACCAGCGCATTTATCTCATCTTCCTTCCCCTGTGCTTCCATCTCCACCGTTCCGTTGCCAAGATTGCATACCCATCCGGTCAGTCCGCGCTGCCGGGCTCCATAACAGGCGCGGTAGCGAAACCCTACGCCCTGTACCCTTCCGCTGAAAATAAAATGTTTCCGAATGATCCGATCCATGCCGTCTCCTCCTGTCTGTTTACTCATCCCTTCTAACCTCCCCGTTTCTGATGCTGCCGGATCTGAAAGCTTCCGCCGTGCCAAAAACCCGAAAAGAGGAATGACCGCTTATCATTCCTCTTTTGGCTTTCTCAACTGTATTTACATGCGTTCCGGCGCCGAAAATCCAAGTACCTCGATACACCGTTCCAAAACGCCCTTCGTCAGCGCAAGCAGACAGATATAACTTGCCCGGACATCTTTTCTTTCCTCTGTCAAAATCTTCGTCTCATGGTAAAAACGGTTCAATGCATTGGCAAGACCGTAAATATACGCACAGACTTTATGCGGCGCAGTTTCTGCAAACGCAGCCTCCATTGCCGCGGAAAAACGGCTGATTTCCAGCATCAGCGCCTTTTCGCTTTCCGATTCCGCCGGAAGTATCCGATCGCCCGAACATCCGCCGTCAAGCGCACGGTATTTTGCCAATATGGATTTGATGCGGACAATCGTATACAGAATATACGGTCCCGTATTGCCCTCAAATGACGTAAACCGTTCGATATCAAAGATATAGTCTTTTGACGCCTGATTGGACAGATCGCCGTATTTAATGGCAGATAATGCAACCTGCTTTGCCGTCTCCTTTGCTTCCGCTTCATCCGTGACCGAATGGTTATCCAGGATCTTTTGATACATTTCTTCGTTGATTTCGGATACCAGGCTCTCTAAGCGCATGACGCCGCCTTCCCTTGTTTTAAAAGGCTTGCCGTCCCTGCCGTTCATCGTTCCAAAGCCCTGGAACGTAAGACGCGTATCCTCTCCAACCAGACGCGTTTTTCTTGCACAGCGGAATACCTGTGTAAAATACAGCTCCTGGCGTTTATCCACCACATAAATTATTTCATCCGGATGATACTCTTTCATACGCCAGACAATCGTCGCAAGGTCCGTCGTATTGTACAGGGAAGCGCCGTCCGATTTCAAAATCATACAGGGAGGAACTTCTTTTGCATCCGTCTCTTCCTTTACGTCGACGACCAAAGCGCCTTCGCTGATATATGCGTACCCGTCGTCCTTCATTTTTTGGACCATATCCGGAATAAACGGCTGCGCATCCGATTCCCCTTTCCACAGATCAAAAGAAACGTTTAAATTTTCATAATTTCGTTTCAGGTCCGATACGGATACCTCTAAGATATGGGAAAGCAGCGCCTGATATCCCGCCCTGCCGTTCTGCAGTTCATATGTTGCCTGCATCGCCGCTTCTTTATACGCGTCGTCTTCTTTGGATTTTGCGCTCGCCGTCGGATAGATTTCTTCCAGCTCGGATATGGTAAACGGCGCTTCTTTGGGATATTCCCCCTGATACTTCTCATCAAAATAAACAAGATCCGGCTTTCTTTGGGAAAGTTCCGTAATGATCAGCCCCATCTGTAATCCCCAGTCTCCAAGATGTACGTCGCCGATCATGGTATGGCCCATAAACCTTCCGATCCGTTTGATGCTCTCTCCGATGATTGCAGATCTTAAATGCCCGATATGCAGCGGCTTTGCCACATTGGGACCGCCGTAATCGATCATGATCTTCTTGGGCGAATTCGTTTTCTCACATCCGAAACGCTCCTGATCCTCCGACATCTTCTGCAGATAACCGGCCAGGTATCCGGGATCTATCTTAAAATTGATAAATCCCGGCTTCACCGATTCTGCCGCGGCAAACATTGCATGGTCCGAAAGCTTTGCCGCAATTTCATCCGCGATCAGAAACGGCGCCTTTTTGTATTCCTTTGCCGCCGCCAACGCGCCGTTGCACTGATATTCACACAAATCCGGCCGGTTTGAGAGCGTTACTTTTGCATATTTTTTATCATATCCGCATTCTGTAAATGCCTGTTCTGTTTCCTCGGTGATTAAATCTAATATCTTTTTCATCTCTTATCTCACACAACCCTGACGCTGGATTTTTGTCCTTTCTTTTTAAACTTCTTTGCATAGGCTTTACGCTGACTTTTCGGAACTTTAATCTTACAGGAAGCGGAAACGCCTTTTAACGCTTTTTTGCCGACTTTCTTTAATACTTTTGACTCTACTTTAATCGTCTTTAACTTTCCGTCCCCAAGGAACGCCGAAGCTCCGATCGTCTCAACATATTTGCCGATCGTTACGCTGCGCAGGTTCTTATTTTGTGCAAACGCTTTTTTTGCAATTTCCGTCACTTTATAGGATACTCCGTTATAGGAAACGGATGCCGGAATTTTTACACTTTTCTGCGTTTTCTTCTGCGGTTTCAGATAAGTAACCGTATATGCATCGTCAGTGTCTTTCGTAATCTGATACCAGCTCTTTTTATATAAGAATTTCGTTCCTGCCAGAGAAACTTTTTTCGGTTCTGCTTTCACCAGATTCCGGATTGCCTGATATAAAGTTTCCGTCGCTTGTTTGATGGATTCCGCATTGTTTGTCAAAAGCGCCTTCTGCAAAGCCGTATACGCGGAAAGAAGCTTATCGTAAGACTCTTTCGTATATTCGGATTTTATGGCTTGGTACCGGTTTGCTTCCGAAATTGCCGTCTGGGCATTCTTAAGAATTTCAGGATCTATCTGATCGCCTCCCGGTGTTTCTTCTTTTTCCAGTCCCCAGGCGCCTGATGCCGTATTTCTCGGTTTTACGGAATCAAGAAGTTCGGTCAGATTCCACTCATGTAAATTCGTGTAATTCAGCACTTCAAAATCGTCGGCATTCTGATCGGTATCTACAAAACAAATTCTGCGGATCGCCTTATTCTTTGAAATGATCGTATCGTCCTGGGATACATCGGTCAGTGCCGTACCCTCTGCCGAAGCTTCATTGACAGATACGCCGTCTGCCTGGGTTTCGCCTTTCTGCAAAAGCACGCGGTACTTTTTATTATTGATCGTCAGATTCTCCCAGGAAAGATCCGGCTCTGCAATAGAAACCGGTGCGCTTGCAGCGTTTAGAGAAGCTGCGCAGCGGATCAGATACGAATGTCTGGACGGGATGCTTCCCGTAAGCGTCAATTCCTCCGTAACATCTTCCGACTGATACCGGATACTGTATCCGCTAAGGTCGACGTCTGTATCCGTGGGATTATATAATTCAATAAAACTATGGGAAATCGGCGCATCTTTTTTCCCTCCGTCGCCATAGACCTGATGAATGATCAGATGCCCGCGCTGCGCTTCTACCACACGGATCGCCGATTCCATAGACCCGGTCAGCTTTCCTTCGATCGCCTCATCGGCGCTTATCACTTCTACGGAAATCTTCTTCCCTTCCAAAGACGCATCTGTCGGGAGAAATCTTTCGGATGCGCCCTCTATTTCCACGCCGTCTGCTTTCCATCTGCAGATCATTTCACCGGCATAACTGGTTTTCTCCAATACAATATCTGCATACAACAGCGCGCCTGCAACCGCATTGCCGCGGATGGAAACCGTACCTTTCAATTCCGTCGGTTCCGGCTCCGGCTCTTCTGCTCTCCATGCGCCGTCTGCAAGACATCTGGGCTTCATCTGTTCTATTTCCGTCTCTCTGTAATCTACCGTTGCAAAATCAACCAGGTTGTTGTTTGTATCTGCAAACCGCACTCTGCGGATCGACTTCTGTTTGCTGATTGCCCCGTCCGGAAGCTGTTCTCCCTCCTGTTCTATATAACCTTCATTGACCGACACACCGTCCGCCAGATTTTGTTCTCCGTCTCGTAAAAGAATTTTGAAACGCTTATTATCTATTGTCTGCGTCCACGCCTGATCGTACCGGTCGTCCGCAATCGTCAGATAAAACTGATAGTCCGGCGTAACGATCGTCTGCGCCTCACAGCGGATCAGATACGAATGATTGGCAGGAATTGTTTTGGCATCGAGCGTTAAGACTTCTTCACTGCCTGCTGTCCCGCCGTTCTTTCCCTGGGAAGAATAGGCAATGGTATATCCTGCAAGGCTGATATCCTGATCGGTCGGATTATACAGCTCAATAAAGCTGTGCGATACCGCGGAATCTTCATTTGCGCCGCCGCCGTATACCTGATTGATGATCAAATGGTCATTCAAGACAACCACTTTAATCACCGGTTTCGTTGCAGCGCTTACCATCAATCCCGTTTCCCAGTTGCTCGTCACTTCTACCGTAATGACTTTTCCTTCCTCCGCATTGGTCAGCGTATAGCTCTCCTGTATTGCCCGTTCAATCGGCACGCCATCCGCTTTCCACTGGTACGACAGCTTACCCGTATTATTCGTATCAGACACAACCGCTTTTACTGTGCATCCTACCCTTGCAAGTCCCTGAATGTCTACCGTTCCTGTCAATGCATCTGCCTGAATTGTTTTTTGGAACAACGTATAATCGCTGATGCACACGTCAATGGACGTACCGTTATACGTCCCCTTATTTGTGATTAAATTTCCGGAAGCATCCATTGCCCGTACCTGTACAACGTTATTGACATATGCCTTTTTCTCTATATTTTTCTCAAGTCCCGCCGTCCCGTCATTTAAGGTAAGCACGGCCTTCCCTTCCGTTACGTCCACAGTGTCCGCCAAAATGCCGTTAATATAAAATCCTATCTTGGCAATCGATGTATCTGTAACAGACGCCGTATAGGTTGTCTCTTTCTCCGAAGTTTCCGTATCGACTGCTACAGAGATCTTTCCTTTGGTATCCTGGTATTTTAAGAAAGAATCAAGCAGTCCGTCCACAGAAACCTTTGACGACGCTGCATCCGGTACTTTTGTTTCCGACCATCCAAACTGCTGATCCATCCATCTTAAGCGATTCTGCAGATATGTCTGAAAGCGTTCAACGCCCGCATCAAAGCTCGGCTCTTCATAAGCACAGCTTCCGGATAAGCTTCCTTTCAGATTATAATTAGATGCTCCCGATTCCGCCAGATACTCTCTCTGCTGATCGATAATGCCGCCGTCTTTTGCAATATCTTCAAATTTCTCCCGATAGTCCCAATAGCATTCGTACAGCTTTTCTACAAAATAGGGATCTCCGATCAGATAACGGTACCAGGACTCTTTCTGTTCCTGCAGAAAACTTCCCGCCTGACACGTGACTGCCATCCATCTGTCATACTCACTGGTCTCTCTCTGGCTGATAATACTGTTTGACGTCCAGTCCATATCCCATACCGGTCCGATCTGAAGTTTTTTGCCGAGATCCTTATACATAAACGTACTCTTCTTCATGGTTTCCGTATTCCAGTAAAATTCATTTAACAGAAGATATTTCACCAGGGAATCCATATCCACCAGATCCGTATAATGCCGGCGTCCTTTAAAATCCGTTGTAAAATTAGAAGCGTTCTCTTTCCTCTGCGTCTCTGCAATATCCACATAATAATCCGGTGCATGCACCGTATCTTCTACCGCCTGAATATATTCCCGCGCATAATCATACAATGCGTCGCATTTTTGTTTACTGCTATCCACATACTCCGTAGCGCCTTCTCCAGCTCCTGTAGTCGGGCGGATAAACTCCGGGCTCTTGAACATGATCGGCTGATTGGACGTCGTCCGGAATTTGGACACTTCATCATAATATCCGTCCAGTTCAAAAAGAAAACCCCCGGATACATCCACGCCGCCGGATGAATTTTTCGGTAGATGAATGGCATAATCGGAAATTTGATAGGTTTTGCCCTGAAACGATACGCTTCCGCTCGTAATCCAGTACATATTCTGACTCATATGCTCTTCCAGCGCATCCTGACTGACGGTCTGCCCGTTTGCTTTTTCTGCCGCTGCAATCGCGTCCGCCGCATCCTCCGCAAGATCTTCCCAGTTAAAAATATTAACGCGGCTTTCCTGCACGCGGACATTTCCCACAAGCTGATAATTTCCGGCGTACTTACCGTTTAAAATAAGCTCCACATGCGCAGACGGCAAATTCGGCTCTATGCCCATCTCTTTCGCAAGATCGTAAGAGGTCTTGTTCCGAAGCAAAGACTCATCCATAAAATTGGCAAGCAAAGCCCAGTGCTTACTCTCTCCAAAACCAAGCAGATTTTTCTTTTTACCCAGTTTGAGCTTATAGGGACGTTTCCCGCCGCTGTTGACCGACTGATGCCAGGTACTGTTTCCACGGCCGCGGATCTCGATTGCGCCGTCATACAAATCGATCTGTTCACTCTGCTGGAACGTATCATTGCCCTGCACACGCATGGAAGCGCCCTCATAATCCGTCTTGCTGTCGATGCTGCTGCCGTCGTCCGTATCGATATAGACAACCGGAAGTTTACTGATATACATCTGAATCGGCCCGCATTCTCCAAGGTCTGCTCCGCTGCCATCTGTAAGCTTTGCCGTTACCGACAGCATTTTATTCAAATCTTCTTGCACAGGCGTAAAGGCATCTGCCGTTCCTCTGGAAACTCCGTCTACGCTCCAATGATACGTACATAACGTACCCTCCGGTGCTCCCGTCAGAGAAGCCGTTACGGCTGCGCCGACTTTTGCATACCCCTGGTCAAATTTCAGCGTAAGGTTTGCTTTTACCGTAAGTGAAAACGTTTTTGTTTTCCCTGATTTTGTAGCAGCCGTCAGCGCCACGCTGACCGCCCCAAACTGCGGGTTCACCGTCGCCGTTCCGTCCGCGGCATTGATGCGGATCGCAGTTTCGTTATCACTTGTCCAGGTAAGCGCCTCCGTCTCTGTTCCGATCCTAATGCTTGTCGGAACCGTAAAATTCTGCGTCACCGAAGAAAACGTATCGCCGGACGCAAGACTTAACTTCAATCCTTCCAGAGCCAGCGTTTCCCTCAAATCCTCGGAATTGACGCACTGTGTCAAAATCATATAATTACCGGCAGCTGCCGTCCACTTACTTTCATCCAGCCCTGCCAGAAGTTTAGATCCCTGAAGCTGTTCCGTAGAAACTGCCGTTCCCGTATTGGACAACCCGGAACGGTAATAGCAGCTGCTGAAATTCTGCGTCATATCTCCGCCGCTGATTCCGAATCCGCCGTCCCCTTTATAACTTACATCGCCGGTAAATACACATGATGATACCGAAACAGGCGGCTGTTTTGCAACTCTTCCGATAATTCCTCCCGCATAGTTGGATCCGGTAGAACTTCCGCAGACAATATCTGTCCCGATATAAATATTGCTGATGGCCACACCGCTGTTTGTCCCCGACGTATCGTTCGGACGCATTTCACCGATCAGCCCTCCGGCGCCTACCACGTCTCCGGCACTCGACCGATTTCCCTGGATCTTTCCCCCAACAATTGCGATATTGTCAATCTCCGCATTTTTATTGACCTCGCCTGCCAGGCCGCCCAGCGAAAGATATGCGTTATCCACCTCGGCAGTCATATCGACCTCAATATTAAGATCCGTTAAGATCAGATTTCGGACAGACGCTTTATCGTCCGCTTTATCGCTTCCAATCATTCCGAATAATCCATACTGCCATTCTTGGGCTGAGCTTTCTTTCTTTTGAATCGTAAGATTGGAAATCACATGGCACTCTCCGTCAAATGTCCCGGTAAAAACATTTGCACCGGAAGAAGACCCCCTTGCGCCCTCTCCGCCTCCGATCGGCGTAAAATTTCTGCCTGTCATATCAATATCGCTCGTCAGACGGTAGTCCCCGTCCAGCGGATAATTCGCATCGGTTCCGATCTTCTCAAGATCTGCCGCAGAATCGATCGCAATCGGTTCTGCCGCTTTGGCTTCCCCGGCGGGTATTAGTCCGATTCCCGAGCAGATTAACCCAAATGTCAGTACAAGACTGATTCCCTTGTCCCAAATACGTTTCGTGTTCCTGCCGTTCATTCAAAACCTCCATTCTTTCACGTACACGCAAACCTTCTTTCTGCAAAATCACTATCACACGCTGCGACTTATTTTTGCGTACGTTTCCTTTGCTTTTACATTCTTCTATTCATTTTTCTGTCGTATACAACTACCGTCTTCTGCATCCGCAACGGATACCGCCATGGCGTACTGCTCTGCATGCCGCATTTCTACCAACTTTTTATCATATGCAATACAGCCGTGATTCTTCCATGGATCATTAAAATAATACGACTTCTCGTCATATCCGACCAATAGCATACAATGCTCATTGGAAATCCAGGTAAACAACGATCCGTCAGAAAGCAGCCAATCCGGCCCGGGGACCGTTTCCTTTAAATCGATACTTGCCCAGAAAATCACCGGCATATCGCGGTTGATAAAGCGTTTTAAGAGATCCTCCATCTCCATGCCTGTGACATCATCTGCCCGCAATTGCACCCGGCGGTCTGCAAATACCCGGTTTAACGCCCGTACAATCACCGGCGCATAACAGCCGAACGACTCTCTGTCATAAGGGCTTCCCGCAAATCTGGTACACGGATGCGGTCCATAGAGCTTTCCGTCTTTTTTTTGCATCGGCTCCTGTTCCAGATAATATTCTATAAATTCATCCGGGGAGACAGAAATCCCGAGATATGCAAGCAGCATCACTGCGGAAATACTTTCGCAGCCCGTCGGATAGTCCTTTGTCTGGTCTATATAAGGTACAGAAATCAGTTTTTTCATACGTCCGCCTCACCGCGGCTTTTTTTAGAAATGGCAAATAATACCAGAAAAAGGATTACCGCAGAACTGCCGAGTGAAACGACCCAGTTTTTGCTGATGCCGGCAAGCACATAACCGACGGCGCAGATCACTGCAACAATCATGGCATACTGCATCTGCGTCTGCACATGATTGATATGGTTGCTCTGTGCTCCGGCAGACGACATAATCGTCGTATCGGAAATCGGTGATACATGGTCTCCGCACACGGCTCCCGCCAAAACCGCAGAAACGGCAATAATCATCATTTCATCGTCCAGGCCCGCATACATATTCACCACGATCGGAACTAAAATTGCAAACGTTCCCCAAGAAGTTCCGGTGGAAAATCCCAAAAACAGCGCAATCCCAAACATAACCGCCGGAATCACCGCGCTCGCCGTCATACTTGTACCTACTACGCTGCGGACAAACTCTGCGATTCCAAGATTATCTCCCATTCCTTTCAACGTCCATGCAAACGTCAGGATTAAAATCGCAGGCATCATCAATTTCGCTCCCTCTGCCAATGACTGCATAAAGTTATGAAACGAAATGACTTTTCTCGGAAGATAGAGAAGCGCCATAAAAATCACCGTTACGGTCGTTGCAAAAATCAGGCTCATTTCCGCATCACAGTTTGCAAACGCATCAACCACATTGCCCGCACCGCCCAAATATCCGGTGTATATCATGCCAAAAACTGCCGATACGATCAATACGGCGACCGGAAGCACAAGATCGATCACCTTTCCGTTCGGATTGATCTTTTTGTCTTCCTGCATCGACGCAAACTCTTCCCCGCCGGAAGTAAACAAATCCCCGTCTGCCGCATGAATTTCATGTTTTTTCATCAGCCCGAAATCAAAATTCCAGGCAATGACCAAAAAGACCATTCCGATCGTCAAAAGCGCATAGAGATTATATGGAATTGTACGCAGAAACAACTGAAATCCCGTCAAGGAACTATCTTCCGGCACATAAGAATTTACAGCGGCAGCCCAGCTTGAAATCGGAGCGATAATACAGATCGGAGCTGCCGTCGCATCGATAATATATGCCAGTTTTGCTCTCGAGACTTTATATTTATCCGTAACCGGACGCATCACGGAACCGACAGTCAGGCAGTTAAAATAATCGTCCACAAAAATCAAAACGCCAAGCCCCATCGTTGCAAACAGTGAAGATCTTTTGCTTTTGATCTTTTTACTCGCCCAGCTGCCGTACGCTGCAGATCCCCCGGATTGCGTCATCAGCACAATAATCATGCCAAGCAGAACATCAAAGATAATAATATTCAGGTTCATGTTGCCCGTCATTGTCGTAAAGAGTGTATCAAATGTCCCCCACGGATCAAATCCTGCCGTAAAAAGCGCGCCCAATAACACGCCGACAAACAGCGAGCTGTAAACTTCCTTTGTGATCAGCGCCAATAAAATCGCAACCACCGGCGGAACCAAAGACCACCATGTTCCGTACATAAACTCTCCTCCCTTCTTTAGTGATGGAATAGCCGAATACCTGTAAAACTCATTACCATTCCATATTTATTGCAGGTATCGATCACATGATCGTCGCGGATGGAACCGCCCGGCTGCGCCACATAACAAACGCCGCTCCTATGCGCACGTTCGATATTGTCTCCGAACGGGAAGAATGCATCCGAGCCGAGCGTCACGCCGGACATCTGATCTAACCATGCACGTTTTTCTTCTCTTGTAAACACTTCCGGCTTTACTTTAAAAACGGCTTCCCACGCACCGTCTGCAAGAACATCCATATAGTCTTCCCCGATATAAAGATCGATGGCATTATCCCGGTCTGCACGACGAATACCGTCTACAAACTGCAGCCCCAATACCTTCGGCGACTGACGCAGAAACCAGTTATCTGCTTTCTGTCCGGCAAGGCGCGTACAATGAATCCGGCTTTGCTGCCCCGCTCCGATGCCGATTGCCTGTCCGTCTTTCACATAACATACGGAATTGGACTGCGTGTACTTTAATGTAATCATGGAAATCGCAAGATCGATCTTTGCCTGCTTTGTCAGCTCCTTGTTTTCCGTTACGATATTTTCAAAAAATGCATCGTCGATCTTTAACTCATTCCTACCCTGTTCAAACGTAATCCCAAACACCTGCTTGCGTTCCATCGGATCCGGCACATAAGCGGGATCAATTTCAATCACATTATAATTCCCGTTCTTTTTCGCCTTTAAAATTTCAAGCGCCTCCGGTTCATAGCCCGGAGCAATCACGCCGTCCGACACTTCCCTCTTGATCACCTGTGCCGTTGCCGCATCACAAATATCCGACAGCGAAATAAAATCACCGAACGAAGACATCCGATCCGCCCCTCTCGCTCTCGCATAGGCATTTGCCAGGGGAGTAAATTCTATGTCAAGATCATCTACCCAGTAAATTTTCTTCTCTACTTCCGATAACGGAAGCCCTACTGCCGCCCCGGCAGGAGAGACATGTTTAAAAGAAGCTGCCGCTGCGAGTCCTGTCGCATGTTTCAGCTCTTTCACCAGCTGCCAGCCGTTGAACGCATCCAAAAAATTAATATATCCCGGTTTTCCGCTTAATACCCGAATCGGCAGTTCCCCTTCTTCCGTATAAATACGGGACGGTTTCTGGTTTGGGTTGCATCCGTATTTTAATTCTAATTCTCTCATTCTCCATCCCCCTATTTGTTTTTATTTACAATTCTGGATTCATAGCTTCCCGTTGCAATGTCGATATAGCGTACAAACAAAGATACTTTGTTCTCTTCATTCAGGCTTTCCCAGACCCGTTTCGTGAATGTGTCGATATCCCCCTGCATCGCAACCCATTCCGGTTCTCCCTCAAAACTCGGCAGAGGCGTTTTGTCTCCCATATACGTGTGGATATAATGTCCCTCACCGCTTCTCGGGTTCTCATAGGCAAACGTGTAACGGCAGCAGGCATCCGGATTTCCGTTATTGCTCTTTAAAATGGACATCGCATAATTATAGCTTCCGTTTTCTACATGCATAATCCCTGAAATACGCGGCGTATAATTCGGCGCATCCGGCTCAAACTCCCGGATCCGCAGCGACTGCTCAAATGTCTGCTGCTGATCCATGCCTTCGTAAATCGTATCGGTCTGATCTCCGTTTGTGACAATCGTCTTATTGCCCAAAACGCGGACCGGAGCGTAGATAATCAGGCTCGGATCGGTCAATTGCGCCGGATCAAACGCCTCTGTTCGAATCCCCTCGCCTTCTTCCACAAAAATACGATTGCGGCTGTTTGTGCTCCTTCCCATAATAAAATATGCGGTTACGGCATATTTCCCATCTTCACTCTTCCCGATCACAATTCCTCTTCCGGGATATGAATTTTCGCAAAGCTGATGTTCCAATGACAATAATTTCATATCGTTCCTCCCTATTTGTATCCTTTCCCCTTGTGGACATCCCTTTATGACGCACGCCTGCGGAGTGGTCACTTGTTGTACACCCTCCGGGTATCCCTCTATGACACACTCCTGCGGAGTGGTCGCTTGTTGTAAATATAAAAGCCAACGCATCTGGGCAGCTGCCCAGACGGTCGGCTTCTAACCAGTTATATTTCATGTGGTCAATTCCACGTCCCGTCAGTCATATAACTGTTTTTATTTAATCATGGTTCCCTTAAAAAGTCAAGTTCTAATCTTCTTTAGCTTCTGACTCTATCGCATCGGGATCGTCGTCTGACAAAGCCTCCTGCTCTTTCTTTCTGATCTGATAAATGGTATAAAATCCAAACCCGATCATTCCGGCGCCGATCAGAACGAATGCTGCAGCTCCGATTAAAATTAACACATACTCGACTCCGGAACTTTCCGCCCGGTTCTGAAAAATCTGATATGCGGTATACAGAAGATAAAACCCTGCCATACCGTAAATCGCCGATCTTCCTTTTGATTTTGCATTCTCATTCATAGATAAATCCTCACTTAACATGGAAGAACCATGGAATCCCTAAAGATTCCATGGCAATCCAATTATATGGCTTATTTACGAGCCAGATATTTTCTCATATCAATTGCACAGGCTACAAGGATGATCAGACCCTTGATCACGTACTGCCAGTTCTGGTTGATGGATAAGAAAATCAATGCACTAAAGATAATACGAAGTAAGAATACACCAAGTACAACGCCGCTGATCTTACCGGTACCGCCGACGAATGATACACCGCCGATAACGCAGGCTGCAATCGCATCACACTCATAGTTCAAACCTGTCGCCGCACTGTTGGAACCGATACGTGCAGATTCAATAAATCCGGTCAGACCATACATAGCACCCGCCAGTGTATGAACTAAAATCGTTGTCTTCATAACGTTAACACCGGATACATTCGCAGCTTCCGGATTGGATCCTACGGCAAACATGTTTTTACCGAACGTCGTCTTATTCCATACAAACCACATGATTGCAATGATCGCCAGTGCATACCATACATAGTTCGGGATCGGAACGTCGCCGACTTTGACCTTGCTTCCGGTAACAAATGTCTTAAAGGAATTGTCCAGTCCGGAAAGCGGCTGACCGTTGTTGCCGTTGAGCATAATGTACATCATCAGCACACCGTATGTAATCAGCTGCGTCGCCAGCGTTACGATAAACGGATGCAGACCAAATTTTGCTACGAAGAAACCGTTGACCAGACCGACGATACCTCCGACTGCCATAACGATCAAAATAACTGCCGGAATCGGAAATACCGGCATATCGCCGAACATTCTCGTTGCATAGTCCATAGACTGTAACAGGGATGCCGAAATACATGCGGTCAAACCAACGACACGTCCTGCGGAAAGGTCGGTACCCGTCAATACGATACATCCCGCAATACCGCAGGCGATCGGAATATTTGCTGCAGACAGGGAAATAATATTAACAATAGATCCTATCGATAAAAACTGATGATTTCTTGCATAAGTATAAATAACTGCAACGATCAGCAGGATATACAATGCATTGTTCAGCAGCGTCTCTTTCCAGAATGTCCTTTTGTCTCTGCTATCCAGCTCCTGATATGCTGCATAGCGGTTTTTCATATTATCAACAACTTTCATTTTGCTCTGCCTCCTTTATACATATTTTGCTGCGTAAGTCATGATTTCTTCCTGAGTTGCTGTTGCCGCATCTACTTCCCCCGCCAGCCTTCCGCCAGACATAACCAGAATACGGTCGCAGATACCTAAAAGCTCAGGCATTTCAGACGATACCACCATAACGATCTTTCCTTTGTTCGCCAAATCCAGTATCAGCTGATAGATTTCATACTTCGCGCCGACATCAATACCACGGGTAGGTTCATCCAAAAGCAATACTTCCGGCTCTGTCAAAAGCCATCTTCCCAGAATAACCTTCTGCTGGTTACCGCCGGAGAGAGAACGGATCTTCGTCTCCTGCGTCGGGGTTTTTGTGTGCATCGCATCGATGGACCACTGCGTATCTTCTTTCATCGTCTTATTGCTCAAATACAGATGATGTTTCAAATGCTTCTTCAAGCTGGAAATAACCGTATTTTCACGAATATCCAAGATACCGAAAATACCGGTTGCACGCCGCTCTTCCGTCAAAAGAGCAAACCCGTTTTTGATGGATTCTCTCGCGTTCCGGTTTCTGACCACTTTGCCGTGAAGCTTGATCACACCGTCTCTTCTGGTCGCTACGCCAAAGATATTTTCCAGGCATTCCGTACGCCCGCTGCCGTCTAAGCCTGCCAGGCCGATAATCTCTCCCTGGCGCACTTTAAAGGATACGTCTTTTAACAGAGAATACTGTGCCGTCAGTCCTTCCACTTCCAAAGCCACCTCGCCGGGCTTATTCGTTTTCGGCGGGAACTGGTTGCTTAATTCACGGCCAACCATCAGTCGGATGATCTCTTCCGTCGTCAGTTCTTTCGCTGACTTTGTCGCAACATACTGACCGTCTCGCATAACTGTCACTTCATCGGAAATCCGAAGGATCTCCGCCATCTTATGAGAAATATAAATGATTCCGCATCCCTGATCGCGAAGCATATTGATAATTTTAAATAAATGTTCTACTTCCTGCTCCGTGAGAGAGGATGTCGGTTCATCAAATACAATTATTTTCGAATTAAAAGAAACTGCTTTCGCAATTTCTGCCATCTGTCTCTGGGATACCGGCATCGTGCTCATAATTCGTTTCGGATCTACGTCGATTTCAAGCTTTTTAAACAGCTCCATTGTATCGTCGTACATCTTCTTCTCATTTACCATGACACCGGCGACTTTCGGATAACGTCCCAGCCAGATATTATCCATGACATTACGTTTCAATGCCTGATTTAACTCCTGATGCACCATGGCAACGCCGTTTTCCAGTGCCTCTTTGGAATCCTTAAAATTTACTTCTTTCCCCTCCAGAAAAATCTGTCCGCTATTCTTGGAATACATACCAAACAGGCATTTCATCAGGGTAGATTTTCCCGCACCGTTCTCACCCATCAGTGCGTGTACCGTTCCCCTTTTTACAGTTAGGGAAACATGGTCCAATGCTTTTACTCCGGGAAATTCTTTACATATATCTGTCATCTGCAGCAGAACATCCTGTCCCATAATTACCCTCCAATCTTTTTTTGCATTGTCCTTGGTTTCAAATTAATTTTGACATATAAAGAGGGTCGCCACCCTTGGACGGCCCTCTTTGATTTCTTTTGTTATCTCAACTGCCTGTTTTAATTATTCTCCTGTATACTGTGCGTACGGGATATAGATCTTATTGGAAACAGTTTCAGCGATGTTGTAGCTGTCAGTTCCGTCCATAAGCTCTTTGCCGCCTGCTGCATTTCCTGTCAAGAATGCGATACAATCTGCCATACCTTCTGCATCCTGCTTAATCGTACCAACCATTTTGCCGTCAGCGATCAGCTGTTTTGCAGCATCCGTTGCATCAACGCCGAATACCGGGATGAATTTGTCATCGCCAGTGTTGTAGCCTTTGTCGTTTAAGGATGTGATAACGCCTTCAGCCATACCGTCGTTATTGCAGATTACAAGCTCGATCATGTTCTTGTTGCCTTCGTTGTACTGAGAAAGGTTTGTATTCATGTACTCGGTAGCTGCCTGTGCGCTCCATTTACCTTCTTTGTCAACCTGGTATTTATCAGCATTTGCTGCGTCGAAATACTCTAATTCCGGTTTGCCTGCTTCTGTCAGAACTTTGTTTGCATCTTCTACACCAAACTGTGTACGAGCGATTGCTTCTGCGTTTCCTAACTCACCCATCATCATAGCATAAGAGATTTTGCCGTCGCCGTTTAAGTCAACTTTATCAAAGTTCTCTACCAGATACTCACCGATCATCTGACCCTGCATATGGCCAGCTTCCGGAGCGTCCGTTCCTACGAATGCACATTTGTCATAGCTTCCAAGTACCTGTCCTTCGGTATCTGCATCTTCTACTGCACGGTTGAAGAAGATAACCGGAACGCCTGCTGCGTTCGCTTTATCAACAACAGTCTGAGAAGCTTCTACGGAACCGGAAGTAACGATGTTGACGATTAACAGGTTAGCGCCTGTCTGGATTGCAGTATCAATCTGCTCGTTCTGTGTCGTCTGGCTGTTGTTGGAATCATAATCCTGATAAGTAATTCCCATCTCATCAAATTTTGCATCCAAAGCCGTACGTACGGAAGCGATATATGTATCAGCATATGTATAATAGAATACTGCTACGTTTGCGTCGCTTAAATCCGCCTGATCGCCTGCCTCATTCGCTACGTCATCTGCTACATCATCTGCAGGAGCTTCTGTTCCGGTAGATGTTGCCGGATCATCTGTTTTTTTGTCATCTGCTGAATCACCGCAGCCTGCAAACAGCGTTGCTGTCATTGCAACACATAAAAATGCTGCCAAAACTTTCTTTTTCATTTTATTGAATCCTCCTTTTTCTATAGTCTGATCCTGTACCAGACTTATTTACAAGGAGATTATAGCATAGACAAATCTTATTGACAAGAAAAATTATAGCATATGCCGAAAATTTTTTTGAAATTTTTGTGTCTTTTGGATAGTTTAACAGGTTTTTTTGTAGAAATATGAAAAGCTCTCTGCATCTTACCTTATTTTACCGGTATTTTTACCGCTTCCTTAATTCTTAAAGCTGTGAATCGGCGCCGGAATCCTGCCTTTGCGTCCGATAAACGCTTCACAGGAAAACGGATTCACCGGCATGATCGGCGCATATCCGAACAGTCCGCCGAATTCCACCGTATCTCCCACACTTTTTCCGATCACGGGAATCAGTCTGGCTGCCGTCGTTTTCTGATTGACCATGCCAAGCGCCATTTCATCCGCGATTATACCGGAAATAGACGCCGCGCAGGTATCGCCCGGTATCGCAATCATGTCCAGCCCGACAGAGCAGACGCAGGTCATCGCTTCTAATTTTTCCAGGGTAATCGCCCCCGCACGCACGGAATCAATCATCCCCTGATCTTCGCTTACCGGAATAAACGCGCCGCTTAAACCTCCGACATAGGAAGACGCCATGACGCCGCCTTTTTTCACCTGGTCGTTTAACAGTGCAAGCGCAGCCGTCGTTCCCGGCGCTCCGGCATATTCCAGCCCGATTTCACAGAGAATATCCGCCACGCTGTCCCCGACCGCCGGCGTCGGCGCAAGAGAAAGGTCGATAATGCCAAACGGAATGCCTAACATCCGGGAAGCTTCCTGTGCTACCAGCTGCCCCACACGGGTCACTTTAAACGCCGTCTTTTTTATCGTTTCACACAAAACTTCAAAGCTTTCGCCCCGCACTTTCTCCAGTGCGGTTTTTACAACGCCCGGCCCGCTGACGCCGATATTGATGACCGCATCCGCTTCGGTTACGCCGTGAAACGCTCCCGCCATAAACGGATTGTCGTCCGGCGCATTGCAAAAAACTACAAGCTTCATGCAGTCTACGCAGTCCCTGTCTTTTGAACGTTCCGCCACTTCCAGAAGGATTTCGCCC
>BLMD01000111.1 GCA_011959925.1 Lachnospiraceae bacterium | reverse complement strand
GAACGGGACTTGGAGGCGTCGGATTATGAACTGCTGCAGATTCTGGGCGCGAAGCCGGAACATGTGACAAAGGCGCTGTTTACGTACGTATTTAAACAACAGAATTGTTATTTTACCAGAAAGGAGCTTGGATTTTCGGAAGAAGCGATGATACTGCTTGTCACCGGATGGCGGCTGGGAAAAGAAGTGCAGGATGATTTCTTAAAAATGCTGGAAGAGCTGGTATGCGGCAAAGATTTGATCGAGGTTGTATTTATGGGACTGTTTGAGGATTATAAACAGACGATAGCTTCCTATCCGAAACTGGCGGAACAATGTCATTACCTGGAATATCAGGCGGATGCGCTTGCGGTGACGGAATGCTGCGACCTGTATGTAAATCCGAAGCGGAAAGGCGGCGGCACTTCTTCGGCAGAAGCACTGTTTATGGGGCTTCCGGCAGTGACGCTTCCGTATGGAGACGTGGCGGCCGCGGTAGGAGAGCGGTTTTGGGTAAACGATTATGCGGAAATGGCGGATCAGATTATCCGCTACTGCAGGGACAAGGCGTACTATGAAACCATGTCAAAACTGGCAAAGGAGCGGGCGGCGGCATTGACAGACAGTAAGACACATTTTTGCGAGTCCTTCCAGAAAATTGAAAGAGATCCCGAATTTTTGTAAAGGATGAGAAGATGAAAAAAGTAAGTGTGGTGATTCCCTGCTACAATGCGGCGGCATGGCTTCCGAAATGTTTTTTATCTCTGGCTGAACAGACCATGGGCATGGAGGATCTGGAACTGATTTTTGTCGACGATGCCTCGACGGACAACGGACGCACATGGGAAATGCTGCTTTTATTTGAACGCGCATATCCCGATTCTGTCATCGTGATCCGCCTGGAGGAAAACAGAAGACAGGGTGGGGCGCGCAATGAAGCGCTTCTTTATGCTTCCGGGGAATATATTTCTTTTGTGGACGCAGACGATTGGGTTCTGCCCGGATTGTATGAGACGGCATATCAAAGGGCAAAAGAGTACGATGCGGATATCGTTCAGTTTGACCATTTGTACTATACGGATCAGACGGGAGAATTTAGAAATCCAAAGGGACCGGAAGAGGCGTTTTTTTCGATTCCTTCCGTGGAGGAGCGTAAAAAATTTCTGCTTTCCGAAACAATCACATATGGCTGCTGGAATAAGATCTATAAAAGAGCGCTGATACAAACGGCGGGAGTAAGGTTTGCGGAACATGTTGTTTACGAAGAACCGCTTTTTGTCTATCCGCTTTTGTATTACGGGAATCGTTTTTTGGTCATTTCCGATGCATTTTATGTTTACCGGCAGAATCAGAAGAGCACAATGCACCGGGATATGAAAGACGATACGACGTTAAAAGACCATGTGGCTGTACAGCATGCCGTTTGGAAATTTATGAAACAAACGGCGTTTTTTGAAGAGTATTATGAAGAATTGAAAATGTATTTTCTCCATACCTGTTTTTATGAGCCGCTTTATTTTGCCGGACTGCGGAATATGGACATTTCGATGGAGCGGTACCGTGCGCTTGAGGCGAGGATAAAAAAAGAGATACCGGATCTGAATCAGTCTGCGTATGAAGCGCTGATTCCCCATCAGATGGAGCTGTATAGACTGGCGGCGGACGGGATGACGGAAGAGGATTTTTTACGATATATGGAGAAATTGAAGAGGAAGTAAGTGAGACGATATAACAAGCGAAAATTAACAGAAGATTTTGACAGCCTGTTTGAACTTCATGACAGGATAGGGACAGAGTTAAAAGAAGATGCGCATGCACAGGTTTCGGCGCTGCTTGCAAGATGCCAGGAAACGGCCATTTTGGCGGGAAACCGGCTGGAAGAAGACGGCGGTTCCCATCAAAACGCCGTACGGGTTTTGGAAGAATACTGCGAAGCTTTGTATCTGCAGTCTCTGGATCTGTCGGAATATACGATGCGCTCCAGACTGGATGCGTGTATTACGCAGGTAAGGGAATATGTGCGGCAGCAAGTGAATGAGACATTGGAAGTTGTATTTTTGCCGTATAAGGCATCTATGTGGGACAGCTTGGAGAGCGTCTGGCGGGCGGCAAAAGAGGATAAGAATTGTGCGGCGTATGTCGTTGCGATTCCTTATTTTGACAAGAATCCGGACGGTACCGTATCTTCCATGCACTATGAGGGCGGGGAATTCCCTGCCGATGTTCCGATTGTAGGCTGGCAGGAATACGATCTTGCAAAACGTCATCCGGATATTATTTTTATCCACAATCCGTATGACCAGGCAAATAAAATGACGTCCGTGCATTTGGATTATTATGCAAAAGAGCTGAAAAAACATACGGACCAGCTGGTTTATATCCCGTATTTTGTCTGTGTGAACGACAACATACCGGCGCATTTATGCGTGCTGCCGGGAAGCCTGTATGCGGACAAAGTCATTGTGCAGTCGGAAAAGATGCGGGAAATTTATATTCGGGAATTTCATAAATTTGAAGAGGAATCTTCCTGTGAGGGCATATTCGGGATTGCGGAAGAAAAGTTTCTTGCGCTTGGTTCTCCGAAATATGATAAAGTGATGCAAGCCACACGGGAATCCGTTTTTGTGCCGGAGGATTGGAAGAGGAAGTTATACAAAACAGACGGCTGCCGCCGGAAGATTCTTTTGTATAATACAAGCCTGGTGCAGCTGCTGCAGGGGAATGCACAGGTATTACGGAAGATACGCAGCGTATTTGAGCAGATGAAGAACAGAGAGGATGCGGTTTTGCTC
>BLMD01000110.1 GCA_011959925.1 Lachnospiraceae bacterium | reverse complement strand
GAAAAATCCGACAGCAGCTTATTCAAATATTGTTAAGTTAGTGCCTATGGGGTTTTGCCCCTGGAGAAAGCAGCAGCTTGTCATAGCTTTCTTCATACACCCTTCCCGTTTCCAATTCATGGACCGTAACCGTTTTCCGATCCGGATTTATCGCCGTTGCCTCATGTCTGGTCCTAACGTCGATGCAAAACCGTTTTCGAAATTTTTCGGGCGTCTGCAGCGTCAACGCCTCCCTGCTGCGGATCCTGCCGCCAATATAGTAAGGCAGACCGCAATTTGCATAGGAAACGTATCCGGAACGTTCCAAAATAATCACCTGCGCCGTTTCCTCCAGACGTCGAATACGCGCTGCAGCCGTTGCTCCGCCTGCAACACCGCCTATGATCACTACTTTCATATTCTTTTCCTCCCGCATCCACTGTTATCCGTCCTAATCCTCTATACCGCATCAAACACGGATAACGCCTGAATTCCCATTCATCTTTGTTTCCGACTTATGACGATAATATAATACCTCAAACATCCTGAAAATTCAAGATACGATCGGCAGCCGGCAGTACCCAAACGATACTGCCGGCTGCCGATATCTTACTTTCCCTTCGCTCCCGCAAGCTTTGCCAGGCGCTTATATTTTTCTTCCGCATCCTTCTTCGCCCGTTCAAACAGCTCTCTGGCTCGCGTCGGATTGCTTCTCGCAAGCGCGCTGTAGCGCACCTCGCCGTTTAAGAAGTCAAAGAACTCGCCTTTTGGCTCCCTGCTGTCTAAATGGAACGTCGGCTCTTCCATTGCCCCGATCGCCGGCTGGTAACGAAACAGGTGGAAATACCCGGACTGCACCGCAAGCTTTTCTTCCTCCTGCGCCATCTGCATGCCCGACTTGATTCCCTGATTGATACAGGGCGCATAGGCTAAGATCAATGACGGTCCCGGATACGCCTCCGCTTCCGTAATGGCGCGGACGCACTGATTATAATCGGCGCCCATCGCAATCTGTGCGACATAGACATAGCCGTAGCTCATGGCGATCGCCGCCAGATCTTTCTTTTTTATATCTTTTCCGCCTGCCGCAAACTGCGCGATCGCGCCAAGCGGCGTCGACTTAGACGCCTGTCCGCCCGTATTGGAATACACTTCCGTGTCAAACACAAAAATATTGATATCCCTGCCGCTTGCAAGCACATGGTCGAGTCCGCCGAATCCGATATCGTACGCCCAGCCGTCGCCGCCGAAAATCCACTTGGATTTTTTCGACAGAAACTGTTTCTGCTCCAGAATTTCTCCCGAAAGCTTACAGTCGCACTCCAGCAACGCTCCTGTCAGCGCTTCTGCCGCTTTCTGGTTTTCCCTTCCGTTGTCATACGTTTCCAGCCATCCTTCTGCCGCCCGCTTCACCGCCTGCACATTTGTCTGCCCGGCGATTTCTTCCACCTTCTGCTTTAAGCTCTTCCGGATCGCCTCTTCGCTTAAGAGCATCCCGTAGCCAAACTCCGCCGCATCTTCAAACAGCGAATTGGACCATGCCGGACCGTGGCCTTTTTCATTGACGGTATACGGCGTGGCGGGAGAGGAATTGCCCCAGATCGAAGAACAGCCCGTCGCGTTTGCAATATACATCCGATCGCCAAACAGCTGCGTCAGCAGCTTGGCGTACGCCGTTTCCCCGCATCCGGGACATGCGCCGTGAAACTCCAGCAGGGGCTGCAAAAACTGGCTTCCTTTTACGCTGGCGGGACCAAACGTCTCCACCAGATCTTCTTTTTTGGAGAGCGTGCGCCCATAATCAAAATACTGCTGCATCTCATAATGCTGTTCCGTCGGCTCCATCACCAGCGCTTTTTCTTTCGCCGGACAGCATGCCGCGCATGTGCCGCATCCGGTACAGTCCAAAACGGATACGGTAATCGAAAACTGATACGCTTCTTTTTTGGGCATATCCTTGCTTGCCATGCCCGCCGGAGCTTTCTGTCTCTCTTCCCGGTCCATCACCGCCGGACGGATAACCGCATGAGGACAGACATACGAACAGATATTGCACTCGATGCAGTGTTCCGGTATCCAGTTTGGAATGCGGACTGCAATGTCGCGCTTTTCAAACGCCGCCGTTCCGGAAGGCGTGGCTCCGCTTGCATAATCCAGAAAACAGGAAACCGGAAGCTTATTGCCTTCAAACGCGTTGACCGGCCGCTGAATCTGATTGATATAATCGGTCTGGCATTCGTTTCTTCCTTTGATTTCTTTGCCGAATAAGTTTTCGCTTTCACAATTTGCCCAGTCTGCGGGAACCTCCACTTTCACTGCTCCCTGCATGCCGGCGTCAATCGCGGCGCAGTTTTTGGCAACGACGTCGTCTCCCTTTTTGCCGTACGTCTTTTTCACCGCGTCTTTTAACAGCGCAACGATCTCCTCTTCCGGCAGTATTTTCGTCAGCTTAAAAAACGCCGCCTGCAAAATCGTATTGATCCTGGTCGGGCCCATGCCGGTCTCCATACCGATTTTCACGCCGTCAATCACATAAAACTGAATCTGATGTTCGGCAAGATAACGCTTCATCTGTCCCGGCAGATGCTCTCCGATCTTTGCCGCATCCCATGCGCAGTTCAACAGAAACGTTCCGCCGAAAACCAGATCCTGCACCATATTGTATTTCCAGACGTAAGAGGGATTGTGGCATGCCACAAAATTCGCTTTCTGCACAAGATACGTCGACTGAATCGGCTTTTTCCCAAAGCGCAGATGCGAAACCGTAAGGCCGCCCGATTTTTTGGAATCGTAATCAAAATACGCCTGCGCATATAAATCCGTATGGTCGCCGATGATCTTAATGGAGTTTTTGTTGGCGCCTACCGTTCCGTCCGCGCCAAGTCCCCAGAACTTGCAGCTGTAGATTTCACTTGCCGCAGAATGCGGCATGTCGATTTCCTCCAGGGAAAGCCCTGTTACGTCATCGCGGATTCCGATCGTAAATTCTTCTTTTTCTCTGTTTGCAAACACAGCCAGAATCTGCCCCGGCGTCGTATCCTTGGAACTGATGCCGTACCGTCCGCGAAAGACGCGTACCGTTTCAAATTTCGTTCCTTTGAGCACGGAAACGACGTCCAGATACAGCGGCTCTCCCGGCGCGCCCGGTTCTTTCGTCCGGTCAAGGACCGTCACCTGCTTTACCGTATCCGGCAGGCAGCGCAAAAAGGACGCCGCATAAAACGGACGGTACAGGCGCACTTTCACAAGCCCGACTTTTCGGTCTGCGCAGGAAAGCGCACCGCCTTCTGCCTGCGCGCGTTCCATCGTCTCTTCGATCGTCTCACAGACAGACCCCATAGCGACGATCACATGCTCGGCGTCCGGCGCACCGCAGTAGTTAAACAAGTGATAGTCCGTGCCGATTTTCTCATTGATCTTTGCAAAATAAGACTCCACAAGCCCCGGAATGGCTTCGTAATGCCGGTTTGCCGCTTCTCTGACCTGAAAAAACGTATCCGGATTCTGCGCCTGTCCCCACTGGAACGGCCGCTCCGGATTCAGTGCGTTTTCGCGAAATTTCCGCAGGGAATCCATCGGAAAGAGATCGCGCAGATCTTCCTTACTCCAGACGGAAATCTTCTGAATCTCATGCGACGTCCGAAAGCCGTCAAAAAAGCTGATAAACGGAACTCTTCCTTCTACGGCCGCCCCGTGCGCCGCCGGAGATAAATCCATCACCTCCTGCACCGAAGACGCGCATAAAATCGCCGCGCCCGTCTGCCTGCAGGCATATACGTCGGAATGGTCTCCAAAAATGCTCAGCGCATGCGTCGCAATACTGCGCGCCGCCACATGAAAGACGCCCGGCAGCCCCTCTCCTGCAATTTTATAAAGATTGGGAATCATCAAAAGCAGCCCCTGCGACGCGGTAAACGTCGTCGAAAGCGCGCCCGCTGCAAGCGCGCCGTGCACGGCTCCCGCCGCGCCCGCCTCTGACTGCATTTCGGAAATCTCCACCGTATTTCCGAACAGATTCTTTTTGCCCTCCGAAGCCCAGACTTCTGTTACTTCCGCCATAACGGACGAAGGCGTGATCGGATAAATTGCCGCGACGTCCGTGTACGCATACGCGACATGCGCCGCCGCATGGTTGCCGTCCATTGTTGCCATTTTTCGCTCCATATGAAACATCCTCTTTTCTGTTTTTTGATAGGATTTCCATTTTTTATAAAATTATCCGCAAAAATTGCCCGCTTTGGAGCGAAAAGGGCATTTCTTTGTATGCAAACGATTCTCTTCTTTCCCCCTGTTACATCTGATGCCTGACCACGCGATATTCGTCCCCGTTTTTAAAATAAGGACAGGATTTATATTTACGGCTCAGAAACCGCGCCATATCGTCCTCGTCCAGATTGACCGAGCAATAATACTCCTCCGTATCTTCATCGTACGCATTGTACGCGCAGTAATCGCATTCCATTGTGTTCTCCTCCTATCGATTCCTTAAAATTTCCGTCGGTTTTTGCACTATGATCTTTGCCGAAACATACAGCGCCGCGCCTATAACTGCAAGAAACATAACGGATAAAGAAATCACCGCGTTCTCCCATACGGACGCATGCTGCAGCGCAATCGGTCCCGGCACATCCTTATGGATTTCAAATGTGTTTGTCGACATATCAAATACCGCGGTATAATCTTCCTCTTTTTCCGAAGAAGAAAACCACGTTTCTACCGCATCCTTTGTTTTTTCCGTTACCGGTACAAAAACCGATCCTGCCAGAAGAAACGCAGATGCCGCGATCATCCCGCATTCCAATGCAATCTGCATAAAAATCGTACGTTTTTTTGTCCCGACCGAAACCAGTATGCCGATTTCATAACTTCTGCCGCGAATCCACATAGACAATACCAGGCACAAAATCAACAGGGTTCCCGCAAACAAAATCACAAGAAACGCCGTAAACAGTTTTCGGACAAAGAGCAGCGGACCGGCAGCCGATCGGTAGTCCGTATCGTCATATTCAATATCATAAAGACTCCAGTCCACCGAATCGACTGCAAGGATCTGCTCTTTTACGCCGGAGAGAAGATCCGGATCGTTTACATAAATCTTTGCATTGCCCACATGCTCCGCTGCCTTTCCTAAAAGAATCCCCTGCAGCAGGCCGTGTTGTTTATGATATTCCATGCTGGACCACGCAGCGATTTCCCTATCGCAAAAGACCATATTTTCCATAATCATATCCTCGTTTGTGGTTTCCGGCGAATACACCTGTTTAAAATTCATCCGGTAAATGCCCACGATTTCAAACTCCATAGCACTTCCATACAATTCCGCCGTGACAAAATCATAATTTCTTGCAGAAATCGTATCCCCCACGCAAAGCCCGTTCTTCTTTGCAATCCGTTCTGAAATGACCGCCTTTTTTTTATCTGTCCGTTCCACATTCCTGCCCTCTGTAATGGTAAGCGCGCCGTTTAAAAAGGACGGCTCCCATTTCCCTTCATAAACCGGATGAAACGTCAGGGATTTGGTTTGCAGGCGTCCGGATGCCTGCAGGTTTTGAATCGTCTCTTCCTCTTCCCTGCTCTTGGGTTCCCCATAATACCCCTCCTGCAGCGAAGCAGCCCAATTGCCCGGTACCGATTCCAGTCCGGTATACAGAGTATCCCCGCTGCCTTGGATATAATATCCGTCGACTCCCTGAATATCCAGTATTTGCTCCAGTTTTTCCCAGGTAAAAATTTCCTTTTTGGCGGTTGAGACTTCCTGTCCATTTTCGTTTTCTGTAATGTCATAAAATTCGTTCCGGTCTACCGGCTTTACCGTTATGTCAATACTGCTGGTTAAACTCTTTTTTATATCTTCACACGCCAGATCCGCTCCCATACGAACCGAACCCCCGACCAAAAGAAACAAGCCTGCCGCAAACAGAAGAACAAACAAAATCCCGCTCCTTAACTTTTTCCTGACCAGATACAGCCACGCCCTCTTACATACTCCCATACGCGCCTCCCATCCAAGCTTCTGAAACTCTTAACCACAGAACGACTTCTTATCTGTTATTATGCTATAATTTCCGGCTTTTGGAAACAAAATCCTATGATTTTCTATAAAAAAATTCCCCTGAACAATTTAGGCAGGCGGAATTTACTTTTACAGATCATCGCAATTTCAGATACCAGTTATCTTTTTCACTTTTGCCCCATATCTTCTGGATTTTTCCAAAAAAAAGTAGTATAATAAACAAGTTATTTTATTAAAAATCCATTGCACGGCAATATCAAAGAGATACAAAAGGAGGATATCTATGCCTGTAAAATATGTTTTTGTCACCGGCGGCGTTGTGTCGGGGCTTGGAAAGGGGATTACCGCAGCTTCCCTTGGCCGTCTGTTAAAAGCCCGCGGATACACGGTCACCATGCAGAAATTTGATCCGTACATCAATTTAGATCCGGGAACGATGAACCCCATTCAGCACGGCGAAGTCTTCGTCACCGACGACGGAGCCGAAACCGATCTGGACCTGGGCCATTACGAACGTTTTATCGACGAAAGCCTGACCAAAAATTCCAACGTCACAACCGGAAAAATCTACTGGACCATTTTACAAAAAGAACGCCGGGGAGATTTCGGCGGCGGCACGGTTCAGGTCATTCCGCATATTACAAATGAGATTAAAAACAGGTTCTACCGCAATTTTACCGCCAAAGACACGCACATTGCCATCATCGAAGTCGGCGGCACGGTCGGCGATATTGAAAGCCAGCCGTTTTTGGAGGCCATCCGGCAGTTCCAGCACGACATCGGCCACGAAAACGCCATCTTAATCCATGTGACGCTGATTCCCTATATCAAAGCGTCCGGCGAACTGAAAACCAAACCGACGCAGGCAAGCGTAAAAGATTTACAGGGTATGGGCATACAGCCGGATATCATTGTCTGCCGTTCCGAGCATCCGCTCGACCAGGGATTAAAAGATAAAATTGCCCTCTTCTGTAACGTACCTAGCGACCATGTCATGCAGAACCTGGATGTAGAATATCTTTACGAAGCGCCGCTTGCCATGGAACAGGAAGGACTTGCAACGGTTGCCTGCGAATGCTTAAACTTAGACTGCCTAAATCCAAACCTTGACGACTGGAAACAGATGGTCAATGATTTGAGGCATCCCGATAAAGAAGTCAATATCGCACTTGTCGGTAAATATACCCAGCTCCATGACGCCTATATTTCTGTTGTGGAAGCATTAAAGCACGGCGGCATTGCCAGCCATGCCACCGTCAATATCAAATGGGTGGATTCTGAATTATTACATGCAGAAAATGCAGATGAAGTGCTAAAAGACGCCCAGGGAATCATTGTTCCCGGCGGATTCGGAGACCGCGGCGTAGAAGGCATGATCGTCGCTGCAAACTACGCAAGGATACACAAAATCCCATACCTTGGCCTCTGCCTTGGCATGCAGGTAGCGATCATCGAATTTGCCAGAAATATCTGCGGCATGCACGACGCCCACAGCATCGAATTAAACCCGCATACGACGCACCCGGTGATTTCCCTGATGCCGGATCAGGACGGAATCGAAGATATCGGAGGAACCCTGCGGCTTGGCTCCTATCCCTGCGTCCTGGATACATCTTCCAAATCCTTTTCTTTATATGGAGAAGAAACGATTCACGAACGGCACCGTCATCGTTACGAAGTCAACAATGATTACCGGAACGCTTTATCGGATCACGGCATGAACCTCTGCGGTATTTCCCCGGACGGAAGAATCGTTGAAATGATCGAAATACCGGATCATCCCTGGTTTATCGCAACGCAGGCGCATCCGGAACTAAAATCCAGGCCCAACCGCCCGCATCCGTTGTTTAAAGGATTTGTAGAAGCATCGCTTGATACATGCCGTTAAATCTCATATAGGATATCCGCAGAACTGCCCTTTGATGCGCTCCTTACGGCAGTCTCATAACGTATACCTTCCTGTTTCTTTTGATAAGAGCACGGCATAATTGTTCTTTATGGACGTTAAATTGAAAACAGAAAAAACAAAATATGCGTTCTGCATCATCTTAACTTTGATGTAAAACGCATATTTTGTATTCATTCACATAATGTAACACCGATATAATCACAAATTGGCTGAAAATCTTTTCTGTTTGTCGTACATACTTTCTTTTTTTCTGTCTGCATGGCTTCTAAAGAAATAATACAGTCTCCCAGATTCTTACATATATTACCCTTCAACAATTCTCCGTCCTCAACAATCTTTAATAAGGAATGTTTGATCTTATCCTGCAAATTCTCTTCATTTTCCAATCCCTTTATGTACGTTTTATGCTTGTCCCAAAATTTACATGAATTACAAAAATCGTCTTTTTTAGAGCAATTTATGTCTGTAATCTCTGCTTTGCCATCTATCATCGAAACCTGCGCTTTTGCCCGATGACAGCTTGTTTCATCAAACAACGGGGATTGTAAACCATATTGAAACCGTTTCTCAAGCCTCTTTGGATAAGTTCTCAATTCTTCTTTTATCAATTCGTAATCATCATTATAAATTTTACACAAATCATTAAAAATATAATAAACTCTTGCATAAGACCGATGAAATACCGTATCGTTAATATTTTCCCGAACGCCCGCGAGAGTATCCTCTATTTGCATAATATTATATAATGTAACAAAATCTTTTACAATTGTATTTTTAAATTCTCCCAATACGTACGTAGACGAACCGCAATTATTATTAGAAATAATATCTTGAATCCACTCTTTTTTACTTCTTTTAAAAATCCGTTCAATCTGCACGGTGGTATCCAGCAATATATCCAAAGATTACGCCTCCTCTGGAAAAACATTCAGTCCGACATGATACAATTGTTCGTCAAATGCCCAATATTGATCTTCGTCTATATAATTTTTTTTACATTCTTTTAACATTTTTAACATAATTGAAATCTGATTCTGCGAAAAAATAGCATGAGAATAATTGCGTTTTATACCCTGATAACATAGACGTAAAGTGTCTTTGTAAAAGTTATTCTTATCGGTATTTTTACATTTCCTGATTAATTCTAAGGTATCCTTACAAATTGATACGCAAATTGTAATTTGATCTCTGATATCATTTAATCCTTCTAATTCTTGAACTTCGCTCATTATTTTATTCAGAAGATGAATTTGATCACTATGATTCATTTGATAATTTTCCAATTCAAACGGAAGAAATACGTCAGTATCATTATATCCATTTCTCCCCATAGTATTCACACTGAAATTCAAATTCTCCACGGTCTTGCTCAACTCATCTATTCTTTGATCTTGAACGATTTGTTTATTCAGAATTATATTTGTCAATACTTCATTATTAAAATCTAACAAAGAAGAATTGAGAAATATTTTTTCTTTTGTAACTGCCATTATAGCTTCTCCTTTATTTTTTGTAATTGTTTTATTATGTAATCAATATCGTACTTATCACAAACAAACTTTGACTTTTCATAATTTCTCTTTCCCTCTAAAAAAGACGGTACAGCTCTAGTATTCAATTTATCTACAGAAATAAATTCAATGCTTGCATATGCCATTTCATCGTGATTTGGAAAAATAAATTTATTTATTTCAAAATTTATATCGCTTAGCTTATTCGATAACGTACTATTCTTAAAATTATATCTCGATACCGCATCTTCAATATAAAGCGTCTCAAATACATATTCTCTTTTATCTTTCTTCTCTTTTAGCATATCGCTAACGACCGTATCTTCAATTTCCGCATTTTTTAAATAATCCTTTAATGAAGGTTCCTCAAACTCAGGCATAACAATATTTTGCTCAATAATAACAGCTATTTCATCAAACAGAATTCTTTTAAATTTTTCAAAATCAAGTTCAGGATATTCCTCCTCAAATTTTTCTTTGGTTATATATAAAGAAAAATTAACGCTTTGTGTACATCCAAAAAGAATCATCATTCTTTTTTGTTCCAACAATTTCTTTGTAACATCCACACATTGCTTAAACATATCATATGGTGAAGAAAACCGGTAACTTCCCATTTGCTCAATTTTCATAAGTCCTCAACCTTTCTTTTATTCATTTTGAAATTTCATTTCCTAATTTGGAATATTCATTAAAAACAATTGATGTTTTTGTAGAATTTGACAACACACAAAAAGCAGCTTTCTTTTATCATATATCATCATATGCATTATTGTAAACCCCTGTATTCAAACTCATTTTACATAAAATGAAATTTGACACTTACACCGCTTGCCAAATTTCATTCGAAAACACACCTCGTCCTATTTTTCACACAAAATATAGTTTCCTACTTCTTCCCCGACTTCGTCTTTTTCTTTTTACTCAAAGCAGTCCTCCTAAACTGTTCCGCCAGGCTTTCCCTTACTTCCGTTTCTTTTTCCACCAGACGTTTTACCGTTTCGCTCTCTGTAATCAGCTCCAAACCGGAAATGTGGGAAACGAATTTCTGCAACGTAGAATATCCGTACTCTTTCACCTTAAAATCGGGATATTTTTTATGCAGCTTCTGTCCCATCGCCGCTAGATCCACGCCCTCTCCCATAGACTGATGCACGCACTCTCTGATATAGGCCTCCAGCTGCTCCCGCTTAATATTATCGTCCCTAAGCCCCACCAAAATCGTCGTCTCTTTTTTATACAGCGTAAACGTATCGTCCATCTCTTCGATGAATTTCGACAAGGAACTGTATCCATAACTGCGGACGTCAAAGTCGGAATATTTCTTGAGCAGAGAATTTCCAAGTTCTCCAAGACCCGTCTTTTTCCCGTTATTTTCATTTTCGGTAATGATTTCTACAATCGCGTCCTGAATCGTCTTGGACGAAATATTCTCCTTTGTCCGATCCGCATCCTGTTCCAGTAAAATCTCAAGATTCGTAAAAACGGAACATGCCGCCTTAAAGGATTTCGGCGTCTTATCTTCTCCCATTCCGATCACATCCATGCCGGATTCACGAAGCCTGCTTGCCAGTTTCGTAAAATCACTGTCGCTGGAAACAATGCAGAACCCCTCTACCCGTCCGGTATAGAGAATATCCATAGCGTCGATGATCAGCGCCGAATCCGTAGCGTTTTTTCCCGCCGTATTGCAGAACTGCTGGATCGGCGTAATCGAATTTGTCAGAAGTTCTTCTCTCCACTTCGACGCCTGATTGTTTGTCCAGTCACCGTAAATCCGTTTATACGTAATACTTCCGTATTTCGTCATTTCATCTAAAATGGCCTTAATATATTTCGCTGAAATATTGTCCGCATCAATTAAAATCGCATAGCGTTTATCTTCCATATGGTCTCCTTTTTTAACCTCTCCCTGATATTGTAATCATTCCCTAAAACCAGTATAATAATTAACAGAGATAAAGTAAAGGAGATCTTTCATGTCACACCTAAAAACTGTCCCATATTCTCCGCAGCAGAATAAAAACCAAAATTCGGACAACACCGTTTCTCCCTACGGCATATCCGGCAGTACGCTCAAATGGATCGCCGTTTTATCCATGCTCATTGACCATATCGGCGCAATTCTGATCGGTCCGTATACGTATGACGGCGGTTTTTCTGTATTGTATTATACGTGCCGGCTCATCGGGCGCATTGCGTTTCCGATCTACTGCTTTTTACTGGTCGAAGGGTTTTTACATACCCGTCATCTGGCAAACTACTGTCTCCGCCTTGCGCTGTTTGCCCTGATCTCAGAAATTCCTTTTGATCTGGCTTTTCACCGCACCCTGTTTGCATGGAATTATCAAAACGTTTTTTTCACGCTTTTGATCGGACTGCTTACGATTTCCTGTATGAACCGCATGGAAATTTCTCTGCGGCATGTACCCGGCGTATGCATGCTTGGCCATATTGCCGTATTAGCGTCCGGCATGGCGTGCGCCTGGTATCTGAAGACGGATTACGCCCAGACAGGTGTTTTGTCCATCGCCGTATTTTACCTGCTGCGTACAAATAAACTCTATGCCTCGCTGGGCGCATGCGTCTGCCTGAACTATTTGTCGGGACTGGAAATTTCCGCTTTTGCATCGGTTCCTTTGATCCAATTCTACAACGGCAGCCGGGGAGCGCATCTAAAATACTTCTTTTATCTGTTCTACCCCCTCCACCTGCTGATCCTTGCCGTTCTTGCCCGTTCCATCACATAACCGCATGCCGCGCCGTCTCATTTTGACGGCGCTTTGCTGTCAGCTGATCATTCCTCCGACGGTTCCGGACGCCGTACAAAGTACAAGTGTTGTCAGAAGATGCATAACATCTCCCGTCAATCCTTTGTACAAAAGCAAAGACACGGCAAAAAGAATTCCGAAATAAAGAACTCCCATCAGACAGCCCCACAAAAATTTTCTGCTCTTTCTTCTTTTTCCGATCAAAAAACCACCCAAACCACCGCTGATAATATATACGGCAATCAGCCAGATCTTGGTGACAATTTCCTGCGGCTCCATTTTAAACAAAACCAATGCCAAAAGCAACAGAAGAATCATCGTGGTCACATACATCAAAAACAGTATTTTTAAAATATCCTTCACTAACGTCTGTCCGTATCGTTCTTGTTCTGTTTTCTGCAAAAAAAGCACCCCCTCTGAAATCACTATATGATTCCAAAAGGGGAGTTATCCCATTTTTTGATATTTCCCAAAAAATCTTTGAAAGGATGTTCCGGAAATCGAACCTGCTCATATTAAGGATATAAAATCGTATGGTCGTAAAACCTGGATTTTTTGTTCATCTCTCCAAACAGATATTCATAGCCGTACCGTTCTGCCAGCGTCTCTTGTCCGGAAAACAGATTTGTTCCAAGCCCCAGCCGCTCTCCTTCAATCGTAGCGCCCAGACTAGCAAGCACTGTCGGAAACATATCCATCGTCGTAAACATGCGGTTATTTTCTTTTTGAGGCGTCACGGGCGAATTGATAAATGCGTTATATACTTTTCGAACCGTTTCCCCGTTATGCTTATCATACGAAAAATCTCCAAAGAAATCCGCCACCATACTGCAGTGGTCTCCGCAGATCACGATTGTAGTATCCGGATAAAAGCTCTGCTTCCGGATCCATTCGATAAATGCATCCAGCTGCTGCGACTCGCATGCCAATACGTTTTCATATTGTTCCGGATAGATAGAAGGACATTTTTCACACAAATATCCCTTCGGCGTATGCGCATCCGCCGTCAGCATGGAAAACTGAAACGGCTGGCTGCCCTCTGCAAGTTCCAAAATCTTTTCCTTTGCATACTCATACAGCTTTGCATCTTCAAAACCCCAGTTTACATAATAATCTTTGCTGATCTTACCTTCTTCAATCGCCGAAAAATAATCCCACACTTTATAATTGCCGTGCTGCTCAAAATACGAAGATCTTCCGCCGAACTTGCCCTTAGAACCAAACATAATAAAATTTTGGTACCCTTCCCGTTCGAGAATCTCTCCCAGCGTCACCGCTCCCGGCAGAAAATACTGGTACTTTCTCATAGCGTTATCGGCGCCGCCTTTCTGTCCGTCGTATTCAAATAATTTCAACGGCAGTCCCGCGGTTTCCGCTACGAGTCCCGCAATCGTCCATCCGCTTGCAGGCGCCACCGCCGCCCCTTCGATTTTATCGGAGTGGGAAAAACTAATGTTTTCCTTTGCAAGTTCGGTCAATTCCGGAATATAATTTGTGGGAAATACCCCTCCGTTTTCCTGATTTTGCATCGAAGACTCCAAAGACTCCACAAAAATATAAATCAGGTTCCTCTTTTGCTTGGGAAACGTAATGTTCACGTCGTTCGGACTGACATACTCTTCTTCGATCAAAGCAGACTGCATCATTTGAGATTTTGCATAAGAAATCACTTCAAATTTCTGATCCGCCAGATAGACAAGTCCCGCCATCCAGATACAAACGATCGGAAAAAATACCGGAAACGGAAGGGATAGCGGCACAAGCCTCCATCTGTAGCTAAATTTCTTACCTATGGTCAGTTTCAGATTACACCGTCTTTTAAACGGATACAGAGCCAGCAGCAATTCGACTGCAAAAATCCCTGCCGCCGGAAAAAAAGCCTTTCGGAAATAATCTGCGACAAAACCGGCAGACGCCTCTTTTAACGGCATATTCAGCGTAAAAATAATTTCATTCAAGCCGATATTTCCAAAGTTTTTAAAAGACCAATGTAAACTGAATGTCAATAAAACCAGCAGAAAAAGGACGCCCTGCCCAAATAGGAACCCAAATACCTTAGCTGCTTTTTTCTTTTTCATCTGTCGTTTCACTCTTTTCCGATGTAATCTCAATTTGTACCTGTATCCTCTTTTTCACAATTGCGGCAGCGATTCCAAAGAACACCGCAGCCGCCAGACACACGCCGTATCCCGGCAAATACATCTGAACCGTCTGCATTCCGCTCTCCGCTGTCACAATTGCTGCTTTATTCAACGGAATTAAAATCAGAAGCGCAAAAAACTGAACCCATACCGAATAGGCAAACCACTGAATCAGTGCGCGGTACCAGCTCTTTGCCCGTTTACCGGAAAGCGCCTCTGCCGTCAAATACGACACGGCGCCGGAACCGAAACATACGACCATCTGCAGCATATCTTTACTCACCTTTCTTTTTCTGGCGTCTCAAACTTTCTAAAGTTCACAGTTGCCCACAGTTCTTGGGAACGGAACGACGTCACGGATATTTGCCATACCGGTCAGATACATAACCAGGCGTTCAAAGCCAAGCCCGAAACCGGCATGCCTTGCAGAACCGTATTTTCTAAGATCCAGATAAAATCTGTAATCTTCCTCTTCCAATCCCAGTTCCCGAATCCTCTCCACAAGTTTATCGTAATCGTCTTCCCTCTGGCTGCCGCCTATGATCTCTCCGATCGCAGGCACCAGACAGTCCACGGCGGCAACTGTCTTTCCGTCGTCATTCAATTTCATATAAAACGCTTTGATCTCTTTGGGATAGTCTGTCACAAAAACCGGACGTTTAAATACTTCTTCCGTCAGGTAACGTTCATGCTCCGTCTGCAGATCCGCGCCCCAGGAAACCTTGTAATCGAATTTGTCATTGTTCTTCTCTAAAATTTCAATCGCTTCCGTATAGGTAACGTGGGCAAATTCAGAATCTGCCACATGATGTAAACGCTCTAGCAGCCCTTTATCCACAAAACTGTTAAAAAATTTCATTTCTTCCCCGGCATGTTCTAACACGTAACGAATCACATATTTTAACATACCCTCTGCCAGAATCATATCGTCTTTTAAATCCGCAAACGCAATTTCCGGTTCGATCATCCAGAATTCTGCGGCATGACGGGTTGTATTGGAATTTTCCGCACGAAACGTAGGTCCGAACGTATAGATGTTTTTAAAAGCCATTGCATACGTTTCCCCGTTTAACTGTCCGCTTACGGTCAGATTCGTCGTCTTTCCGAAGAAATCCTTCGATACGTCCACGCCGCCGTCTTCTGTTCTCGGAAGATCCTTAAGATCAAGCGTCGTTACCCGAAACATTTCTCCCGCTCCCTCGCAGTCGCTTCCGGTAATGATGGGCGTATGCACATATACAAAATCCCGTTCCTGAAAAAATTTATGAATGGCGTAAGCCGCCAGAGAACGTACTCGGAACACCGCTTCAAATGTATTCGTTCTCGGACGCAGATGGGAGATCGTGCGCAGGTATTCAAACGTATGCCTTTTTTTCTGCAGAGGATAGTCCGGCGCGGATTCTCCTTCAATCGAAACTTCCTGCGCCTGAATTTCAAACGGCTGCTTTGCGTCCGGCGTAGCTACCAGCCTGCCGGTTACAATAATCGCCGCGCCGACGTTTAATTTTTCCACTGCCGTGAAATTGTCCATTGTATCGTGATATACAATCTGAAGCGTTTCAAAAAATGTACCGTCGTTTACTACGATAAACCCAAAATTTTTCGAGCTGCGGATGCTCCTGACCCATCCCGCAATCGTAATGCTCTGATCTAAATATTGGTCTGTCTGCCGGTAAATATCCCGGATATTTACAAATTCCATGATTTTCCTCCCCTATTCTGCAGTAAGTTCTTCTGTCTCTGTCGGTAAAGCCGCCTCTGTTCCCTCTTCCTCTTTGGTATATGTGACTTTCGCCTGTTCCGCAATCATATCGCATGCTTTATTTGCCAAAAACACCCTGTGGAAATATGCTTCCCCGGACGCTGCGCTTGATCCAAGGCTTTCATACAAAGCTTCCTTTGACTCATACCCGCCGTTTGTTACCACATTGGCAATATACGAATCGAATTCTTCCTGCTTAAATTCGATATTTTCTTTTTTTGCAATTGCTTCCAAGATCAATTCCTGTGTCAGGTTCGTTTCCTGATCAGCCTTTCTCTCATTGCGGAACTGCTCCAGCGTCATATTGTAGCTGTTTTTTAAAAACTCTTCCAGATCCGTTCCTTCGGGACAATAATATTCCTGAAAACTTGTCATATATTCCTCAAGCCTTGCTTCCAGAAGACCTTCCGGAAACGACGTAACGCTGCAGCTTTTTGTGACGGCTTCAATTACGCCTGTCCGAATATCCGACTGCTTTCTATTTTCCAATTCCTGTTCAAGCGTTTTCCTGCCGGTTTCATACACGGCCTCTACACTGTCTGCCTGAAGATACTCTTTGGCATAGGCGTCGTCGATGTTTGCCCTCTCTACCTTTTTGCCGATGGAATTAACGGTAAAGGTAAACGTTACTTTCTGTCCCTTTAATTCTTCGGACTGGTAATCTTCCGGAAACGTCACGTCGCCGTCTACCGTCTCTCCGACTTTTGCGCCGATCAGCGCATCGGAAAATCCCTCGATAAAACCGGTTCCCTGCACGGCGTCTGCATTTGCCCCCGTATCGATCATCTGATTTTCGGCAGTTCCTCCATCAAAAGCAACGCCGTCTTTTTTGCCGACGTAATTGACGTCTACGATATCGCCTTTTTCCACCACCGTCTTCGTCTCGTCCGGCAGATACGGTTTGCTGTAGCTGATCAGCTGGTCTACGTAATTATTTACGCTCTCTTCCGTGACCGTATAATCCGCTTCTTTTAGCGTTACCTCCGTATTCATATAATCCCCTAATTTGACATAATCCTCGGCATTATATTTCAGATCGAGACTGGAACCGGACAAAGCTGCCTCCGTACCTTCCGTCAGAATCTCCGTTTCCGTATCTGCTGCAGCGCCGCCTTTTGTTCCGCAGCCTGCGGCAGAGGAAACTGCCATGCATACGAGTAAAATTGCTATGATTTTTCTTTTCATCTCATACCTCTCATATCTGTTAAAATATTAAAATCCACGCTTGGCGCCGGACAGATCATGGGAATCGTGTCCCCGATTCACCGGGCATACGCGAGAACAATACTATTAACATAGCACATTTTTACATAAAAAAAAAGGTTTTATTGCTTTTTCTTAAAATCAATGCTACAATATTAGACGAATTGTGATAAGGGGGTTTTTATTGTGTCAAAAGTTACGATTGTACTATTGGTTTTACTGGCATTATTGATCATCGGCGTAGTCGTTTTATACTTTCTCGGAAAACGTCTGCAGAAGAAACAAGAAAAACAGCAGGAACAGATTGCCGCTGCCGCTCAGTCCGTTTCCATGCTGATCATTGACAAAAAGAAAATGAAATTAAAAGACGCCGGTCTTCCGGCAGCCGTACTGGCACAGACGCCGAAACTGATGCGCCGTTCCAAAGTGCCTATTGTCAAAGCGAAAATCGGTCCGAAGATCACCGTTCTCATCTGTGACGCGGAAATTTTTGACAATGTACCGGTCAAAAAAGAAGTCAAGGCAACCATCAGCGGTCTCTACCTGACTTCCGTGCGGGGACTTCGCGGACCCATTGCTCCGGCAGCTCCCAAGAAAAAGGGATTGCGCGCCAGGTTAAAGCAAAAATACGATGAAGCAAACGCCCAGTTAAAAAAGAGTAAATAGACGCAGAGTATAAAAGCGGAGCCGACTGAACGGTTCCGCTTTTTCATCTTCAGGAACAGATATGGAAATCTCCCCCGTCTTTTGACTGAATCGCCATCTTGATCGTACAATCTGCCAGATGCTCATAGTTCAATTCCAGGGCATACCGCACGTCCACGGAAATATCGTTTTCTTCTTCCGTAATCTTAATATCTTTTGCGTTGATTCCCAACATCAAACTGCCAAACGGCGTTTCATAGCAGGTGACATTTTTCTTATTTTTCTCAAATACCATATGTACGTTCGTAATTCCCCGTTTCGTAATATCTACGCAGTCTTCCTGCAATTTGATAATATTTTTCGTTGTCCCCGCAAAGCCTTCCGTCACCTCGTCATAGATGACATAATGCTTATTATTTTTCTTATAATAATCTCCTGCCGTAATCACTTCCACCGGCTCCGCCTCTTCACTCTGCCTTGCGATCTGCAGTCCGTTGATGGATACCAAGACATCTTTCGTCATAATCAATTTTCCTCCCCGTCCCATACTGTCCTCGGAATGTAATCCTCCGCCTGAATCTGCAGATATTCTATCACATCAAAAAACGATTCACAAGCCCCATCTGCAAAATGGAAAAACACCCCAAGCCGCCGCATACGAAAAAATCCCCGCATACGCTAGAGCATATACCGGTATCCGACGCCATGTACCGTCTCAATCCTTCCGGTTTCCCGTACCGCCCCTTTTAGTTTCCTGCGGATTCCTTTGATATAATTATCCACGTTTCTGTCGTATCCTTCATACGTCTTTGAAATTGCACCTTCGATCAATTCTTCTCTGGAAAATGCTTTTCCCGGATACCTCATCAAAAACGCAAGGATTCTGTTTTCATTCGGTGTCAAATGAATCTGTGCGGGATGCTCTTCCCCATACCGCTCCCGCCTGCGGCTCTGCTTTAAAATCCGCAGAATCCTTACTCTTGCAATCTCCGGACTAACGGGACGGACCATATAATCTTCCGCTCCGGCTGCAAATGCCGCGAGGATATCTTCTTCCTTGTCTCTTTTAGAAATAACAAGGAAAGGGATATCGGCAAATATCCCTTTCCCCGCACGTTCACTCGGAAAATCCGTAACCAAAAGCCCAATTTCAGCTGCTTTTGGAATCGTCTGATACAATTGTATCCCGTCTGCACTGCACAATTTCTGCAGTCCTGCCACCCAGTTTTCTTCCTGCCCCAAAACCAATACGTTCATGCCAAACACCTGCCGTCTCTTCCCAACACTTTTGTTCTCGCATCTAGTATGGCAGTTTGGACAGAATGTTATTCCCGCGTCACGGATTTATACAATCCTCCGTACGGATAAAATCGGACGGTAGGAAGCATTGGAAATTTTAATTCCTGTTTTTTCCGTACTTGCATGGACAATCTGCCCGTTTCCGATATAAATACCGATATGTCCGGAATACGACACCAGATCGCCGCGTTTTGCCTGGCTTAAACCGCCGACATTTACCCCGCACTGTCCCTGCTCCCCGGAAGTCCTGGGCAGAGAAATCCCGAAATGCGCGTAAACGCTCATCACAAAACCGGAACAGTCCGCCCCGTTCGTCAAGCTTGTACCTCCGTACACGTAAGGATTTCCCACAAACTGCAGTGCATACTCTGCAATCTTAGATCCCAGCCCGCCGGTTTCTTTGGATACGTCCGGCATGGATGCCGTATGGGGAGCCTCCCCCGAAGGATTGCTGCTGCTTCCGGCTTCTCCCGCCGCATTTGCATGTTCCCGGACCGGCTGCTGCTTTGCAATCGTTTCGTCCTGTTCCATTTCTGCCTGGGCCGCACGCCGTTCTTCTTCCTCTTTTTGAAGCCTGGCCGCCTCTTCTTCTCTGGATTCCGCCACCGGATGAATCGTGTAGACTTCCACATGATCTGCCGAAACAAAACCGTCTGCCGCCTCCTGCGTCGTTACTTTTATCCATCCTTCGGTTTCCTCTTCTACGATCAGTTCTTCCTCCTGCCCAAGCAGGCCGACCGTCTCGGACTCCGTCGTCGCCTCTTCCCGAAGCCGAAGCGTAACTGCTTCCACTTTTGCACGGCGCTCTCCCACTTCTTCGGCTTTTGCCGCGCCTTCCTCCCCGCGGATTGCATATTCTTCTTTAATATATCCTTCTACCGTCCCGGAGGAAATCTGCAGCCATCCGTTCTCTTCTCCGATGATTTTGCCTACCGAATCATCGTAAAGCTTTCCGAGTACCTCTCCCTCCATGCCCGGCTGACTGCGGACATTAATATAAGAATCCACCTGCGCAACGGCAAGTTCTTCTTCCTGCTCGTCTGCCTTCGGATTTTCTGCCTCATTCTCCCGGACAAATGTCTCATCATCCTGCTCCAGCGCTTCCATGGCAGACGCCGACGCCCCGATATGTATCATGTGTCCCTTCTGTTCTTTCTCTGGTTGTTTTGCCTCTTTTGCGGATACCGTTATCATATTTGCCGACGCAAGCAGTGCCGTCGTAATACACAGGCACGCAAGTTTTCTGTTTCTTTCTTTCATGGAAATGTGCTCCTTTCTGAATATGTTACAATCTTATTACAAAATTGTGACCATTTTATATGAATTGAAATGGAAACAGCTGCCAAAGCAGCCGTTTTTTGCACATTTCCTGTTTTTCAATTGTGTGATATCGATTAGCGCCGCATCCAACGAGCGTTTCGCTACAGCATCTTTCTTCGTTTTAAAATAAACAATGCCAGCACGCAGATTGCGGTTATGATGACGCAGATAATCAAAAAACCGTGCGGCGTTTCAGACAGCGGCATCCATTTCCCGCTGACATTCATACCGTAGATTCCGGATATAATCGTAGGAATCGCCATGACCAGTGTAATAGAAGTCAAAAATTTCATCACGTTATTCAGGCGGTTGTTGATAATCGTAGACACAAGCTCCCTGGAACCGTGAATAATATCCCGGTAAATATTTGTCATTTCAATGGCCTGCCGGTTCTCAACGATCACATCGTCCAAAAGTTCTTTATCTTCCGGATACTGCTTAATCCGTTCATACCGGGTCAGACGGTCCAATACGACCTTATTGGCGCTTAACGAAGTGGCAAAATAGACCAGGTTTGTCTCTAATTCATGCAGATTGATCAAATCCTTATCTTCCGTCGTCTCTGATCCGACCCGCTTCTCCACTTCGCTTCTCTTTTTATCGATGGCGCGCAGCAGAGCCTGATAGAGATTGGTTGCGCGCAGCAAAATCTGATAAACAAAACGCATTTTCTTTTTCGTACTGAAACCGCGCATACGGTTATTGTAAAAGTAATTTAAAATCACCGTATCGTCGCCGCATACCGTAATGATCGCGCTTTGGACTAAAAGAATCCCAAGCGGAATCGTCGTATAGGCCCTCTGCTCATTTCGTATTTCTTCAAACGGAATATCCACCAAAATCAGCGTATAACCGTCTTCCATCTGTACACGGGAACTTTCTTCCTCATCCAGAGCCGCACGGACATCTGCAATATCTATATCATAATAATCCGCTACTTCCGTCATTTCTTCCATATTCGGCGAAATCAGATTGATCCAGACATCGGGTTCAAACGCTTCCTTCTGTGAAAGGATTCCGTTGTCCGTCTTATAAATCGTCCTCATAACCCGCCTCCGTTTTCTAACATAATATCAGCCGGATGAACCGCCCATCCTTCCCAAGATCCTGTGCCGGTTTCATCTGCCAAAAAGATTATACCATACCTCCCGTAAAATGAACATAAGCAAGAAGGATATTTTCATTTTCCGCAGACTATGCTATAATTTCTGTAATATTTTTGAATTGGAGGATTACTTATGCAAATGAATGAATCGGCAGAAAATTATCTGGAAACGATTCTGATCTTAAGCAAACGCCTGCCTGTCGTGCGCTCCGTTGATATTGCCGCAGAAATGAATTTTAAAAAATCCAGTATCAGCGTCGCCATGAAACACCTGCGGGAAAACGGCTACATCAAAGTCAGCGAAGCCGGATTTATTACATTAACGAAACGCGGGCTTTCCATTGCGGAAATGATCTATGAACGGCATACGTTTTTGACCGGATGGCTGACGGCGCTTGGCGTAGATCATGAAACGGCCGCCAAGGACGCCTGTCGAATGGAACATGTCATCAGTCCGGACAGCTTTGCAGCCATCAAACATTTCGTAACAAAATCGGGTCCGGAGCACTAACCGATACTGCTCCGAACCCGATTGTATCATCTGTCTCTTATTACCGGGAGGATACGACATTTTGCATATCGTAGTAACCCGGCTCTTTTCCTTTTAAAAACTTTGCGGCTTCTACGGCTCCCTTGCCAAACACGGCGCGGGAATATGCCGTATGCTTGATTTCTATCACCTCGTCTTTTCCCGCAAAAATAATTTCATGCTCTCCTACAATCGTCCCTCCGCGCACTGCAGAGATACCGATTTCATGAGAACCGCGCTTTCTGCGCTCTTTGCTCCGGTCATATTTGTATTCGTACGCCCCGTCCATTGCACCATTGATCACATCTGCAAGTGCAAGCGCCGTACCGCTTGGAGCGTCCAGCTTTTGATTGTGGTGTTTTTCCACGATCTCTATGTCAAACCCCGCAGGCGCAAGCGCCGCAGCGGCTTTCTGCAAAAGTTCAAACAATGTATTGATCCCCAGCGACATATTTGCCGATTTTAATACGGCAATCGTGCGGCTTGCCGCATCCGTCTTTGCCAGCTGCTCTTCACTCAGTCCTGTGGTACAAAGGACAAGCGGAAGTTTTCTCTCCATACAGTAATCCAATACCTGATCCACCGCTCCCGCAGTCGAAAAATCGATCACCACATCCGCCTGGACCTCACAGTCCCTGATATTCGTCACTACCGGAAACGGGTAGGGATGCACCTTTGCCGTATCGACTCCCGCCACAATTTCCGTTTCCGTATCCTCTGCGCAGATTTCAACAATCATCTGTCCCATTCTGCCGTTACATCCGTGCATTATAATCCTGGTCATGATTTCCTCCAATGTAAATTCTTTCGTAAAAATCTAAGCCAATGGTAATCCGTATGCCCGCATCGCTTCCGCTAACTTCTTTGCGTGTTCTTCTTCCATTTCATACAGCGGGGCGCGCAGAGGTCCGACTTCCATTCCCATCAGATTCAGCGCTTTTTTCACCGGAATCGGGTTGACCTCGGAAAAGAGCGCATCGATCAGCGGCTCTGCCTCCAGCTGCATTTTTGCGGCTCCGGCAATATCTCCCTCAAAAAATTTCATACACATATCGTGCACCTGTTTTGGCGCAACGTTCGACCATACGGAAATCACGCCGATCGCCCCAAGCGCCAGCAGCGGAACGACAATTCCATCTTCACCGGAATACATATCGATCTTTCCGTCCGTTAAATATAACGTCTTCGCCGCCTGCGCCACATTGCCGGTCGCCTCTTTGATTCCTACGATATTTTCCACATGATTGTATAAGTATGCCGCAGTTTCCGGAAGAATATTACATCCGGTTCTCGACGGCACATTGTACATAATCACAGGAAGCTTTACTTCTCCGGCAATCTGAGAATAATGACGGATCAGGCCGTTCTGCGTCGCCTTATTATAATACGGCGATACGATCAGCAGTCCGTCGGCGCCCGCTTCCTGCGCTTCTTTGGAAAGCTGGACTGCAGTCTCCGTGCAATTAGAGCCGGTTCCCGCCACAACCGGAATTCTGTGATTGGCAAACCGGACGGCTGCCCGGATCACTTCCGCATGTTCTTCCATGCTCAGCGTAGCGCTTTCTCCCGTCGTCCCGGAAATGATAATGCAATCGGTTTCTCCTTTGACCTGAAAATCAATCAGCTCTTCCAGCTTGTCATAATCCACTTCAAAGTTTTCTTTCATCGGAGTGACGATCGCCACGCCCGCCCCTTTAAAAATAGCCATACTCATATCCTCCTAAAATCTTTTACTAAGTCATAAAAACCGGCTCTGTATGAGCCGGTATAAAGATTCCATTTACACGATAGCTCCCCATCTTAATCTAAGATGACAGTCATATATTTATTCAACATATGCCCAAGAAGATACCTGCAGGAAATATCCGCTTTCGGCGTTCTCCCCTTTCGCTCTTCTTCCTCTGCGCCTGCCGCATCCGAACAGCTACTGATGAATCACGCAACCTCTATCCAGTATGATTTATTTGAACTTAAATGCAATATAACACTCTGATATTCTTTTGTCAATAGATAACCGTCAGTCTTCCGGTATCAGATGATAAATTTCATCGATATACGGCCGTAATATATCGTTTAAGACCCAGCCGGTCAGAATCAGATCCGTATCTTCCAATCTGGCGGAAATAAGATTTTTTACTTCTTCCGCTTCGATCAGTCCATGATCCACAAGGCCCAGCACTTCGTCTAAGATCAGCAGATCACATTCACCGGTCGTCAGAACTTTTTTGGCAAAATTAATGCCGTTTCTGATATTTTTGATTTCTTCCAGCTGCGCTTCTCCGGAAAGCTGATTAAAATATTCATCTGATTTTTCAAACCGGAAAAATTTGATTTCAGGTTCCAGCCGTTTTAAAAATTCCATTTTATGATCGTTTTTTCCTTTTAAAAACTGAATGATAAAAACGGTTTTCCCTTCTGAAGCAGCACGTATCGCTCTTCCCAGCGCCGCGGGCGATTTTCCCCTGCCCGCACCGTAATATGCCTGTACGCTTCCAGTCGCCATATGAACCTCCTCTGTCTTTGGACAGTCAAACTTATCTTCTGATTACATCTTCTATCTCAAGATTGTATTAAAATACCATAAATCGACAAAAAAAGCAAATGTTATTCCATGCGCTCGACTTTGCTGACAGATACTTCATAAGCAACCCGCTTTTCCGTTATGTTTTCGCCGATTTTCTTCACATATTCCCGACTCTGGATCCTTCCCCAGATTTCCACATGGCTGCCGACTTCAAAGCCCGATGCAAACCTTGCGTTTCTTCCCCAGCAGATGCAGGGTATGTAATCCGATTTCCCGTAAGAACGGTTGACGGCGATCAAAAGATCCGCAATTTCTCTTCCCAGCGGCGTTTTCCTGTAAATCGGTTCTTTACAAACATAGCCGTCCAGATAAATCTGATTGCTTTTATACTCTTCCGTTTCTTCCTCAATAAATTCCAGCTCTCTTGCAAAAACGGAAAGCACCAGCCTGTTTTTCTTTTCCTCATGCCGGTTATAGGAACGGAACTGTCCGGTAATATAGACGAGCTGTCCCTCGCAGCTTTGCGTCGTATCGACTAATCGTTCGGATACCATGATCGGAATAATATCCACAAAATCACTCAGCCGGTTCACGGAAATATCCACCATATAAAAACCTTCTCCGTAAACCTCGTGGCTGTATCGGAAACCGGACACGACCGTTCCTACAATAGATACCTGGTTGTTTTCAAAAATTTTATCTGCCATGAATTTTTCTCCCTTCCTCTTTCCCGGGCATATCTCCCGGAGAACTGTACATCGACGGCATATCGATTCGTTACAATACTATATGCAAGAAAGCTTGCTTCCTTACCTCCTTACTGCATATAAATACCATGAAAGAGTCTCAAAAATTCACATTTTCTGTCGATAAAACTTTGATTTATTTTGACAAAGATCAGGATAGATTTAATTTTGCCAGCGCATCCGCAAACGCGCTGTTGATCGGAGCTTGCGCTTCTTTTTTCTGCTTGTTCAAATAACGCTGCACGTCTTTTTTGTTGACGCCCGCGCCTTCTTTTTCCCGGCGCGCTTTAAAAGCGGATAGTTTTTCTTTATAGCCGCATGCACAGATAAAAGTCTCTTCCTCTCCTTTTCCGTACATCTCCATTTTTTTATGGCACTTTGGACAGCGGGCGTTTGTCAGGCGCGAAACGGTTTCCCTGTGTCCGCACTCTCTGTCCTGGCACACCAGAAGTTTGCTGTTTTTCCCGTTTACAGAAAGCATACGTTTTCCGCACACAGGGCATTTTTTATTGGTCAGGTTGTCGTGGCGGAAGGTTCCTTCTCCCGTTTTAATCTCACCCACAACTTCCGTCGTATACGCTCGGATATCGGAAAGAAAATCTTCTTGTTTTACGGAACCTTTTGCAATACCGGCAAGCTTCATCTCCCATGCCGCCGTCAGCTCCGGTTTTTTTAAATCCGCCGGCACAAGCTCTAACAGCTGCCTGGCTTTGGAAGTGATGAAAATATCGTTTCCTCTCTTTTCCATTAAAAACGTATGGAACAGCTTATCAATAATATCCGCCCGGGTTGCCACCGTGCCGAGCCCTCCGGTTTCCCCCAGCGTTTTCACCGCTTCTTTTTCCCTGGTTTCCATATATTTGACGGGATGTTCCATGGCAGACAACAATGTAGCTTCATTAAACGGCGCCGGCGGTTTTGTCTTTCCTTTTGTGATTTGAATTTGATCGACCGCAAACACGCTGCCTTTCTTTACTTCGGGAAGCGTCTGTTCTTTGATGTCGTTTTCTTCCTCCTCTTCCTCCGTATCCTCCACCGGATGTTCATATGCCGCTTTCCATCCGGATTCGGTTACAATTTTCCCTTTTGCCGTAAAAACTTCCCCTGCCGCTTCCGCCTGGATCAAAGTCTGCTCATACAGAAACGGCGGATACAAAACCGCAAGAAACCGACGGACGACAAGATCATAAATTCTGCGTTCTTCGATCGTCATATGCTCGAACTGCACATACTGCTCGGTCGGTATGATGGCATGATGATCGCTGACTTTTTTATTGTCCACAAAAGATGCGTTTGTGCGGATCGGTTTTGCCGCAAGTGCGGCAGCCGTTTTGCGGTACGGACCTGCCGCGCATGCCCGTAAGCGTTCCCCGATCGTCTCCGCCACATCCGTACTAAGATACCTGGAATCCGTCCGCGGATAGGTCAGTACCTTGTGGTTCTCATAGAGCCGCTGCATGATGTTTAACGTTTCCTTTGCCGAATAACCGAATTTTTTGTTGGCATCCCGCTGAAGTTCCGTCAAATCATAAAGTCCCGGAGCAAATGTTTTTTTGGACGTTTTTTCAACAGAAATAACGCGAAGCCCCGCTCCGTTGATTCGAGCGCTCAGTTCCTGCATCCGCTCCTTCTGAAACGTACGGGTTCCCCCGCTTTTTTTATCCTGCCAAATCCAGCCGATTCCCCCTGCCGTCAGTTTCATCCCAAAATATTCCTGCGGTTTAAATTGGCGGATTTCCTCTTCCCGTTTCGCGATCATTGCCAGCGTCGGCGTCTGCACGCGGCCGCAGGAGAGCTGTGCGTTGTATTTGCAGGTAAGCGCCCGGGTGGCGTTGATCCCTACCAGCCAGTCGGCTTCGGCGCGGGCAGCGGCGGCAGCGTAGAGATTGTTATACTCCCGTCCGTCTTTTAAATGAAGAAATCCTTCCCGGATCGCTTTATCGGTCACAGAAGATATCCACAACCGTTTGATCGGCTTACGGCAGTCTGCCTTTTCCAGAATCCAGCGCGCCACCAGTTCGCCTTCCCTTCCGGCGTCCGTGGCAATAATGATCTGTCCGATATCTTTCCGGTACAGCTGCGTCTTGACGTCTTTAAACTGCTTGGCGGTCTGCTTGATGACGACAAGCTGCATTTTTTTCGGCATCATCGGCAGCGTATTGAGTTCCCACTGCTCGTATTTTTTATCATAGGCTTCCGGATCGGCAAGGGTTACTAAATGTCCAAGCGCCCAGGTAACGACGTACCCGCTTCCCTCCATTGCACCGGACAGTTTTTTTGTACAGTGCAGCACCCTTGCAATATCTCTGGCTACGGATGGTTTTTCTGCAATAACTAATGACTTCATAATGATCTCCTTGTTTTTGTTTGGAATACTGTATCGTTTTTCTGCACCGCCTCTGCAAAAGCGGAAACGTGCGGCTTCCTGCTTCACTCAGGATTATTTTCAAAACCTTACAAAACCTATAAAAAAAGTGCAGAGTCTGAAACGCAAAGACTTTACACTTTTTCTATGATATTTTACGATGGGCATCCTGCCGTTTTCATTTATTAAGACACTTTATCTTTTAATTCCCTGACGTCGGTTTCCAGCATTCTGACTTTGATCGCCAGCATTTCAATTTCATTGTTGGGTTTCATAGCTTCATGCAGATTTCTTGACAAATCCAGATGCCCTTCGGCAACACGCTGAATATTGACGCGCAATTCGTTTTCCATGATCAGATCCATTTTTGTCACTTTCTGCCTGATCTCCCTAGTCTCTGATTCCAGCCGTTCTACTCTGTCGTCAAGATCGTCTACTTTGGTCTCAAGATTGTCTACTTTGGTCTCAAGATTGTCTACTTTGGTCTCAAGATTGTCTACTTTTGCGTCCAGATCACTCACTTTTTCATCAATCGTGTGAACCATTTTAAGAATTAAATCCAGTTTTTCACTGTCCTGCATAGGAATCCCCCCTTTGCTTCTTCTACAGAATGCGGTTTTTGTTAAATGAACTTAACCACTACCGGCTAAAGCCGGTAGGTTCAGTGGGCTGCTGAAGCAGCC
>BLMD01000109.1 GCA_011959925.1 Lachnospiraceae bacterium | reverse complement strand
AGAACAGATTTTAGGAAAGTTATGGGATTGCAGCGAAATATCGGATATAGTTTCGCGTAAAAATTTCTTTGAATTTTTTTCATTTTCTGCGTGGGCATTTAAGATTGCAACCAAAGAATTGACTTCATGGAACAGCCTGTATAGTTCGCCCTCGTCGTTGCACTCAATAGAAACTTTTTTGTTGCCGGCTATATATTCTGTAATCTGCGATATGGCAGTTTCCATGATTTTATGCTGCTCCCTAAAATATCCATAACAAAGCAGCAATATTACAGCCCCCATACACATGCCGCATACTATGATATAATCCTCCACATTCTTAACAGTAAGGCTTACGAATGCCGCTGAAATCAGTACAAAACCCACAACACAAAACAAAATACCAACAAAAAGAAATTTGATTTTTCGGTTCGCCAATAGTTTCATCCTACACCTCAATCTACCGTATTCCATTTGTAGCCCATGCCGCGAACGGTAACAATCCTTTTGGGCTCTCCCGGATTGTCCTCAATTTTTGTGCGAAGTCTACGGATATAAACGGTAAGAGAATTATTGTCTATATAATTTTCGCTGCAATCCCATAACTTTCCTAAAATCTGTTCTGGGGAAAGTATCTGGTCGGGGTTTTCCATAAACAGGCATAATAATTTATACTCACTCGCAGTCAAGTCAAGCAGTTTCCCTCGTTTATAAACCTCGCCTTTTAGAAGTTTTATGCTTATATCATTGGAGTTCAATTCTGTAACAGCAGTATTGAAATTTTCACTCCTGCGGAGTAATGCGTGAATCCTTGACATAAATATTGCCAGTTTGAAAGGCTTTGTTATATAATCGTCGCCCCCAATATCAAGCCCCATAATAATATCTGTTTCTTCATCAGCAGCAGTAAGAAATATGACAGGCACTTTTGAAGTCAAACGTATCTTTCTGCAAAAGTCAAAGCCGGAACCATCGGGAAGCGATACATCCAAAACAGCCAGATCATATTCTCCCTTTTCCCATAATGCATCCGCTTCCAATGTGGTGCGGGCAACTATTATTTCATATCCCTGCTTTTTTAAGGCAAAAGAAAGCCCGTTTATCAGGCTCAAATCATCTTCCAGTAAAAACAGTCGTTTCATTTGCTATCCCCTTTCTCTCTTTCTTTTATTCTCCGTGATTTCGGTCATAGCGAATGACAAGTGTTGTCCCTGTCTCAGACGCTAAAGGATTTTGTTGCAAAAAAATACCATTGAATAAGGTAGAGGAAAATGATACGCCTGCTATAATATATAGAACTATTACATCACGCTCCATGTGAAACCTCCTATGATAAGTCGCTTTTTTTAAAACCTAATTGACAGGATATCAGATATTGAAAAAAGTGCAAGACTGATGATAACGATTAACGCAATCATCACTGTTGTAGAAAATGCTCCTAATTTTGGAAAAATAAGTGTAGTAATCCCAAAAATCAAACTGCCTGTAAGTTCTCGTGTTCGTATAAGGGTTTCCGTGATTGTATATAATTAAAACGGTAAAAACTGAATCAAAAATAGATATGTGTAAATATATCGGGCAGTACAGCTCTCCCGGCAGCGGTCTTTATCCCCAAGCGCTCCATCCTCCGGCAGCGGTCTTTATTGAATTCAGACCATAAACTTCCTTTTCTCCGGGGAGCCAGTCTTTGGGCAGTCACGCCGTTATCCATCTTTTTTGTTGTGCTGTCTATCCAACCAAAGCACATGGCCTCTTCAACGAAATCTATATACCAGAAAGTGTCCTCATCAACCGGGCGACCCCGTTTCACGATTACCCGGCATTCCTTTTCACACTCTATACCACATTCAACAACAAATATCTACAATACTTTACTCAAAAAATATCGACTACGTTTGGATTTTGGCTAATTACCCAAGGTGATGCTGGCGCAGTGGCTCTGGATACACCAGAGAAAATGCTTGACCGACTGTTAAACGAGGTAATAACTTCTATCACTCTTTATCGTCTAAACGGATGAGCTTTGCGTCTAAATAAGTTGGATAAACAGCTCGATGCTCAGATACTGCCCCTCATTTTCGATAGATTGGATGTGTCTATGATAGGAAATTAAAATTCAAATTACACACTTGATATAGTTCGCTCAAGCGGCTATACTTATATACAGTACAAAGCAGGAGGTCAAAAATGTTTGAATATATGACTGCACAGGAAGCCGCAGAAAAATGGAATGTGTCACTTAGGTGGGTACAACGGTTATGTAAGGAAAACCGTATTGATGGTGCGATGAATTTCAATCGTGTATGGCTTATTCCCAAAGTGGCAAAAAAGCCCGTTGATAAACGGAGAAAGGTAACGAATTATGAAGAATAAAATTTTAGTATTAGAAGATGATATAAGTTTGATAGACGGACTGAAATATTCCTTAAAGAAAAGTGGCTTTGATGTCGATTTTGTCCGTTCTGTGCAGGAAACCTTGACTTATTTACCAGAGATAGAAAATTACGATATTCTCATTCTTGATGTCACATTGCCAGATGGAACAGGTTATGAGGTATGTGAAAAGGTACGAAAGAAAGAAAGTCAGATACCGATTATTTTCCTGACAGCTTCCAATGAAGAAGTCAGCATTATCCGTGGTCTGGATTGCGGCGGTGATGACTACATAACAAAGCCGTTTAAGTTGGGCGAGCTATGTTCACGCATCCGAGCGTTGCTGCGGCGGGCAGGATTGTCAAATCAAGGAACAGGAACAGTTATGGAATGTGGCGATATTAAGATAGACCTTTTAGGCAGCCGTGTCTTGTTAAAAGGAAAGACATTAGAGCTTACAGCCGCAGAATACCGTTTAATATGCCTGTTGGTAAAGAATGCAAACCGTATCATAACAAGAGATATTATTTTAGACGAACTATGGGACAGCACGAAAGATTATGTAGACAACAACACCCTTTCTGTCTATGTGCGGCGGCTGCGTGAAAAAGTAGAAGCAGACCCATCACACCCAGAGCATTTATTGACAGTCCGAGGTTTTGGTTATCAGTGGAAAGAGGTGGACGAGTGAGTCTATTACAGGATAAGCATAACCGTTGGTATTGCATTTTCATTCTTGTTCTTGTTCTTCTGCTTGTTCTGATAGGCATAACAGCGATAGACACGCAAACGGCGGCTACAAAAGAAATGTTTATAACACACAATAATGCGATTGCAACTTCTTTACTGAACGAAGGAGTTTCAAAGGAAGTAATAGCATCAGCTTTAACGAATACGGAAACAGGCACTACGGGAAATAAGTTTTTAGTTGAAATCGGTCTTTCAAACAGCACGGATATAGAAAATTTACCATATGTAACTGCTGTTAAAAATACAATGCGGACATCTCTGTTTGTGCTGTTATTTCTATGGACGCTGCTTCTGTTTTTGGGTACAATGCTGTTTTTGTATCGCAGGGAAGGACTATATAAGAAATCAGAAAACATCATTAAGGATTACATAGATGGGAACTATACTGTTCACCTGCCGCAATCCAATGAGGGAAATATTTATCAGCTCTTAGCTTCTGTTGACCAACTGGCTACTATGCTTCAAGCAAAAAATGATACAGAACAAAAGACAAAGGAGTTTCTTAAAAATACAATATCTGATATATCCCATCAATTAAAAACGCCCCTATCAGCACTTATGATGTATCAGGAAATCATAGAAAACGAACCAAATAATCCCGATACGGTAAAAGAATTTTCGGTAAAGACAGGCACTGCGCTAAAACGGATAGAACATCTTATCCAGTCAATGCTTAAAATCACGCGGTTAGACACAGGGAGCATTCTTTTTGAAAAAGGACACTATAGTATCTCAAATGTTATCAGCAATGCAATAAGCGAATTGACGACACGGGCAGCCAGTGAAAAGAAAGAAATTATAATAGATGGAGCAGAACAGAAGTTTTTCTGCGACATGGAGTGGACAGGCGAAGCGATTGGAAACATTGTGAAGAATGCCCTTGACCATACGAACAGAGGAGGAAAAATTCATATTTCATGGGAACAGACTCCTATCATGTTTAGAATCCGTATCTCTGATAACGGACACGGCATTTCTCCAGAGGACATACACCATATCTTCAAAAGATTTTATCGGAGCAAAAACGCTTGCCATACATCGGGAGTCGGGCTTGGGCTGCCGTTAACAAAAGCAATTATTGAGGGGCAGGGAGGATTCCTGTCTGTTCAAAGCGAATGCTCGCAGGGTACAACCTTTACATTATCTTTCCTTACAGAATCGCAAGGTTAAATTCATCCGATTGTAAGCTACTCCTGCTATCCTTGTAAGAAAAGGAGGTACTTGTATATGGAAATCTTAAAAGTACAAAAATTATGTAAAACATACGGAACTGGTGAGGCAAAAGTCGATGCCTTGAAAAAAGTTTCGTTCTCTCTGGAAAAAGGAGAGTTTGCCGCCGTTGTTGGAGAGTCTGGCTCTGGCAAGAGTACCCTACTGAATTGCATCGGTGCTTTGGATGTTCCCACTTCCGGCTCAGTCGCAATGGATGGAACTTAACCACTACCGGCTAAAGCCGGTAGGTTCAGTGGGCTGCTGAAGCAGCC
>BLMD01000108.1 GCA_011959925.1 Lachnospiraceae bacterium | reverse complement strand
GGATGGTTCGACCGCCCCTCTGCTCCAAATCAGTCGGTCATTTTTTGCGGACAGTCTAATACATGATATCTTTTTCTCTTTCTTCCTTTTCATTTATTTTCAATTTACATATCATTGCAGATTTTTTCCTATATAAAAGTAATATTTCATAACTGCTGAACTAAGAACAGAGAACATTAGCACTATTCACCAGATAGTATTTCAGTAAAAGAACACTTCACCATTTTATTCACATAATATACAATTCGTAAAATATTGAAAATTCTTATTTGCCATTGATATGTGTTGTTTATATTATACATGCCAAAGGGTAAAGATTCATAAATAAACCTTTACCCCCTATCATTACCATAAATATACTATTTACGTACATTCACAACTTAAATGACAACATCCTTATTAGAAAAATAAAAATTCAACCTAGATTTTTCAAAAAACAACTCTATTTCAACAAATATTTCAGTACCATGGGAAAAGCAACCAAAAACCAACTGCAGTATTTATTTGGCATTGATAAAATATCATTCATCAATTGTTCCATATCAACCCATTGAATTTTTTCAATTTCATTCCTGTTAATTTTAATGTCTCCACAATATTCACCTAAAAAAACATGATCATACTCAAACTCGCTTACTTTATCGTATTCTTGATAATAAACAAACTGAAATATCTCTTCTGTTTTCAAACTAATCCCTAACTCTTCAAAAAGCCTTCTATTTACTGCATCAGACAATTTTTCGCCTACTCTTGGATGAGAGCAACAAGCATTCGCCCACAAACCGCCTGAATGATACTTACTATATGCCCTTTGTTGTAGCAGCATCTTATCTCCATGTACAATAAATACTGAAAATGCCCTATGCAAAACTCTATTTTCGTGAACAGATTTTTTGTAACCTTCACCTATTTTTCTATCTAATAAATCAACGACTACTAATTTATCTTCCAATATTTATTCTCCTATAATTTTACCATATTTATCTTCAAATTTTTTTATCAATTCTCTTAAAACCCTTTTACATTCATTAGTATTTGCTATTTTATCAACTAGTTTATATGATACAATATTTGAGAACTCTCTACTAAAAGCATCTAAACGATCTTCTTCAGAATTTATAAACTCACATTTTATTAGCATCTCAATTAATTTATCAAAAACTCCCTCGTTAACATTCACTATTGCATTTGTAAAATTAATTTCTTGCTTATATATTTGTAACTCTTCCATTTCTTTACTAATTCTATTATTCAATCCAAATGCACTAGAAATATTTTGAATTAACAAAGGAATATTTTCCTTGAATGGTAACATTTTTGCTAATTCATTATTTATATAAGCAATAAAAAGACCTGTAAAATTTGAAATATTTTTCGCCGTTATTCCAGAAAAGATATTGCAAGATGCCAATTTAGACAAATTGTACATTCTTCTAATATCAGAATAAAATAGGGATAATTCATAAAATAATATTATTCTATCAATTTCTTCTTTTTTATTATTTATCTTTACAAATTCATTATCATATGCAAAATTTACAACATAATATTCACGGTCACAAATAAATTCTTTAAAATCAATACAATTAATTTCTTCTAATACCTTTTCAATTTTACTATTTATT
>BLMD01000107.1 GCA_011959925.1 Lachnospiraceae bacterium | reverse complement strand
GTAAATCCTGTCTCATTTATTGATTATACCCAAAGTTCAGAAAGAACCTAAAAAACGCCGGGGCTTTTTTGTATGGCAGATTTCAGAAGAACTACTAACGGGAGGCATTGGCGCATAGACTATACCGTGGAAGAGATACATGCTGTGCAACGGTTTTGTGCCTGCCGAAAACGAATCGGCAGAAGATTATTTTCGGCCTGTCCGCGCAGCAGGAAACCATATGCGGCGGGAGTTGGCAGGTACAAAAAAATATGCAAAAAATCTTGTCGAAAGTATTGATTTTTTGGGATAAGAACTATATAGTAATATATTAGAGACGGTGTGAAAACCGCCAAAATCTGGTACTTAGAACATTCAATTTTAAGGAGGAAATCAAATGTCAAGAGCAAAACAGTCAATGGACGGTAATACAGCTGCCGCACACGTTGCGTATGCGTTTACGGATGTTGCAGCAATTTACCCCATTACGCCTTCCAGCCCAATGGCCGACACGGTTGACCAGTGGTCTGCGGCAGGACAGGAAAACATCTTTGGAAATCAGGTAAAAGTAGTGGAAATGGAATCCGAGGCAGGCGCGGCAGGCGCAGTTCACGGTTCCCTTGCAGCAGGCGCATTAACGACAACATTTACGGCGTCTCAGGGGCTTTTGCTGATGATCCCGAATATGTACAAGATTGCGGGCGAACAGCTTCCGTGTGTATTTGATGTATCTGCCCGTACCGTAGCGACACAGTCTTTAAATATTTTCGGTGACCACAGCGACGTGTATGCGTGCCGTCAGACCGGTTTCGCTATGTTATGTGAGACAAACCCGCAGGAAGTTATGGATTTAAGCCCGGTAGCGCATCTGGCTACGATCGAGGGTAAAGTTCCGTTTATCAACTTCTTCGACGGATTCCGTACCTCCCATGAAATCCAGAAGATCGAAAAATGGGATTACGCTGATTTAAAAGAAATGTGCAACATGGACGCTGTCAAAGCATTCCGTGACCATGCATTAAATCCGGAGCATCCGGCGATGCGCGGTTCTCATGAGAACGGAGACGTATTCTTCCAGCATCGTGAAGCATGCAACCCGGTATATGACGCGCTTCCGGCGATCGTTGAAAAATATATGGCGAAAGTCAATGAAAAACTCGGCACAAACTACGATCTGTTCAATTACTATGGAGCAGAAGATGCAGACCGCGTGATCGTTGCGATGGGTTCCATCAACGACGTAGCGGAAGAAGTTATTGATTACCTGACTGCAAAAGGCGAAAAAGTCGGGCTTGTAAAAGTTCGTTTGTATCGTCCGTGGGTATCCGCATCTTTCTTAAAAGCGCTTCCGAAGACTGCGAAGAAAGTTGCCGTACTCGACAGGACAAAAGAGCCTGGATCTCTGGGAGATCCGTTATACCTCGACGTTGCGGCTACGCTTCGTGAAGCAGGTTTGAATACGATTGTTCTGACAGGCGGACGTTACGGATTAGGTTCAAAGGATACGCCTCCGTCATCTGTATTCGCAGTATTTAAAGAGTTGGAGAACGACGCTCCGAAAGCCCGTTTCACAATGGGAATCGTTGACGATGTGACAAACTTAAGCTTACCGGAAGTAAAACCGGCTCCGATTACAGCGGCAGAAGGCACAGTGGAATGCAAGTTCTGGGGTCTTGGCGGCGACGGTACGGTAGGTGCAAATAAGAACTCTACCAAGATTATCGGCGACCATACGGACAAATATATTCAGGCATACTTCCAGTATGATTCCAAAAAGACCGGCGGTGTTACCATTTCCCATCTGAGATTTGGTGACAAACCGATCAGAAGCCCGTACTACATCAATCAGGCTGACTTTGTTGCCTGCCATAATCCGGCATATGTCAACAAAGGTTTTAAAATGGTACAGGATGTAAAACCGGGCGGCGTATTTATGATCAACTGCCAGTGGTCGGATGAAGAATTAGAGCATCATTTAAACGCAGAGGCAAAGAAATATATTGCCGACAATAACATTCAGTTATATACCATCAACGCGATTGACAAAGCGATCGAAATCGGTATGGGCAAACGTACCAATACGATTTTACAGTCTGCATTCTTTAAACTTGCAAACGTAATGCCGATCGACGAAGCCGTAGATTTCATGAAAGCGGCAGCTAAAAAATCTTACGGTAAGAAAGGCGACGCGGTTGTAGAGATGAACTACAAGGCAATTGACGCCGGCGTTGACGCAGTACATAAAGTGGAAGTGCCGGAATCCTGGAAGAATCCGGCGGCGGATCCTGAAAAGAAAGCATACCAGGGACTTCCGAAGACCGTGAAGATGGTGGAAGATCTGATGGATCCGATTTCTTTGATGGACGGCGATTCCCTTCCGGTTTCCGCATTTGCAGAAAATCCGGACGGACAGTTCGAACTTGGCGCGGCTGCATATGAGAAACGTGGTACGGCTGTTACGGTTCCTACTTGGGATGCAGAGAAATGTATCCAGTGTAACCAGTGTGCATTCGTATGTTCGCATGCGACGATTCGTCCGTTTATGTTAAGCGAAGATGAAGTAAAAGCAGCTCCGGAACATATTAAATTAGCAGATATGAAGCCGAAAGCGGGCGAGTACAAATATACCATGAGCGTATCTCCGCTTGACTGTATGGGATGCGGCGAATGTATCACCGTATGTCCGGTAGGTGCAATTGCAATGGTTCCGCAGGAATCACAGGCCACAGAGCAGCCGGTATTTGATTACTTAGTGGCAAACGTAGGCAAAAAACCGGGTATGCCGGCCGACAATACGGTAAAAGGCTCCCAGTTCAACCAGCCGCTGCTTGAGTTCTCCGGATCCTGTGCGGGATGTGCGGAGACGTCTTATGCACGTTTGATCACGCAGTTATTTGGTGAGCATATGTATATTTCCAATGCAACAGGATGTTCCTCCATCTGGGGCGGTCCGGCTGCTACATCACCATATACGGTAAACAAAGACTCCAAGAAAGGTCCGGCGTGGGCAAACTCCCTGTTCGAGGATAACGCAGAGCATGGACTCGGCATGCAGATCGGTCAGCAGGTACTCCGTGACCAGGCGATCGCAAGCGCAGAGAAGTCCGCGTCTTCCGATCAGGCAAGCGCAGAGTTTAAAGCTGCATTTGCAAAATTCATGGAGACAAAAGACGATACAAGAGCAAACGCAGAGGCAACAGACGCATTGGTTGCAGAATTGGAAAAAGCTGCGGCGGCAGGATGCTCCGGCGCACAGGCTGCTCTGGACAAGAAAGATTATCTTGCAAAGAAATCCATCTGGATCTTCGGCGGCGACGGCTGGGCATATGATATCGGCTTCGGCGGATTGGATCATGTGCTTGCTTCCGGCGAAAATGTAAACGTAATGGTATTCGATACCGAAATGTATTCCAATACTGGCGGTCAGGCTTCCAAAGCTTCCAATATCGGCGAGGTTTGCCAGTTTGCCGCTTCCGGTAAAGATATCGGCAAGAAGAGCCTGGCAGAAATCGCTATGAGCTACGGATACGTTTATGTGGCACAGATCGCGCTTGGCGCAAATATGGCGCAGGCGGTCAAAGTAATTGCTGAAGCAGAGGCATATAATGGACCTTCCCTGATCATCGGATACGCTCCGTGTGAGCTTCACGGTGTAAAAGGCGGTATGAACCACTGTCAGGATGAAATGAAGAAAGCAGTAGCGGCAGGTTACTGGAATCTCTTCTCCTTCAATCCGGCGCTGAAAGCAGAAGGCAAGAATCCGTTTACGCTGACTTCGAAACCGGGTGACGGCACATATCAGGAATTCTTAAATAACGAGACGCGTTACAGCCGTCTGGCAAGGTCATTCCCGGATCGTGCAGAGAAATTATTTGCAGAGTCCGAGCAGGCAGCAAAAGACCGTTACGAGCATCTTCTGCGGTTAGTAGAGCTTTATAAATAATTTTATATCGGAAATGTAAGAAATGCGACGTATACAGGCACAGTTCCATCGGGACTGTGCCTGTATTTTCCTGTTGACAAAAAAATAAATACAAGTTAAAATTAGAATAATTCTAAAAAGGTAATATGTTTTATGAATAAAAATGCACAATTGATACTTGAAATCATTCAGTCATCTGACGAACATATGACTGCAGAACAAATCTACAAAAAACTGACTGCGGATTCTCCTAGAATGTCATTAGCTACGGTATACAATAATCTGGCAGAGTTATACGAATCCGGACAGATTCGTAAAGTTTCGTCAGAGGGATATCCGGACCGATATGACAAGACGGTAAAGCACGATCACCTGATCTGCAGGAAATGCGGGAAGTTGACGGATATTCTGCTAAAAGACCTGACGGATCTGCTGCAGTCGCAAATAGATGAGGAGCTGTTGTCATATGATTTAAAGATCAGTTATCTTTGCCCGTTTTGCCAATACACAGGCAGGAGACCGTAAGATAGGATGTAAGGAGGAAACGAAATGGCAGTGTACAAATGCAGCATTTGCGGCGCGGTGTTTGACGAGGAACAGGAAGGGAAAATGCTCTCGGAGCTTTCTGGCTGTCCGGTCTGTAAGCAGCCCATTTCCAAGTTTGAAAAAATTTCCGAAGAGGAAACACAGGAGAAGACAGCGGTTTATGAAGGGGCGCTTTCGTATGATCCGCAGTATGTAAGGCAGGACAAAAACAGCCGCTATATGGAAGAAATCCATCAAATGGCTGTGACGGGAAAGAGCATCGACGGAGCGATGGGAACGCAGAGGACGATGCCGGGATGGGATGATATATATTTCCTTGGCGCCCAGCTGAATCCGATGCCGCTTTTGGATTTTGAACCGGTAGAGACAAGAACGGTGATCGGAACGCATGCCCGAAAGCCAATGGTTTTAGAACATCCGGTATACATATCCCACATGTCGTTCGGCGCGCTCTCCCGTGAGATCAAGTTGGCGCTGGCAAAAGGAAGCGCGCTGGCAAAAACGGCTATGTGCAGCGGGGAAGGCGGAATTCTTCCGGAAGAAAAAGAAGCGGCATATCGATATATTTTTGAATATATCCCGAATAAATACAGCGTGACAGATGAGAACTTACAATCTTCCGACGCGATCGAAATCAAGATCGGGCAGGGGACGAAGCCGGGAATGGGAGGCCATCTGCCGGGAGAAAAAGTAACGCCTGAGATTGCCGCACTCAGAGGGAAAAAAGAGGGAGAAGAGATCCAGAGCCCGAGCAGATTTGCGGAACTTCATACAAAAGAAGATTTAAAAGAAATGGTAGATATGTTAAGGGAACGTTCCGGCGGCAGACCGATCGGAATTAAAATCGCTGCGGGAAGGATTGAACGGGATCTGGAATACTGCGTATTTGCAAAGCCGGATTTTATTACAATTGACGGACGCGGCGGTGCAACCGGTTCGAGTCCGCTGCTGCTTCGGGAATCGACGTCCGTGCCGACTCTGTTTGCACTGCATCGTGCGAGAAAATATTTGGACAAGGTACATGCGGATATTTCGCTTGTGATTACCGGAGGGCTTCGGGTATCTTCCGATTTTGCAAAAGCGCTTGCCATGGGAGCGGACGCAGTTGCAATTGCCAGCGCGGGATTGATTGCGGCGGCATGTCAACAGTATAGGATCTGCGGAACGGGAAATTGTCCGGTTGGTATTGCAACGCAGGATCAAGAGCTTCGGAAGAGACTGCATGTGGATGCGGCGGCGCAGAGAGTTGCAAATTTTCTGAACGTATCGCTGGAAGAGCTGAAAACATTTGCCAGAATCACGGGGCATGCGTCCGTGCATGACCTGAATTTGGAAGATCTGGTTACATGGAACAGGGAAATTGCCGAGTATACGGATATACCGCATGCCGGCTTGGCATGGAATCTATAGAATAACAGGAGGAACATAGTATGGGAAACAATCGTTACGAAGGAACACAGACAGAGAAAAATTTAATGGCGGCATTTGCCGGAGAGTCCGGGGCAAGGAATAAATATACCTACTTTGCATCCAAGGCAAAAAAAGAAGGTTATGAGCAGATTGCCGCTCTGTTTTTAAAGACGGCAGACAATGAAAAAGAGCATGCAAAAATGTGGTTCAAAGAATTGGAAGGCATTCAATCGACAGCGGAAAATCTAACGGAAGCTGCAAACGGAGAGAACTACGAATGGACGGATATGTATGAAGGCTTTGCAAAAACGGCAGAAGAAGAGGGATTTCCGGAACTTGCCGCTAAATTCCGTATGGTAGCTGAGATTGAGAAGCATCATGAAGAGCGTTACCGCGCGCTTCTGAAGAATGTTAAAATGCAGGAAGTGTTCCAAAAGAGTGAAGTAAAGGTCTGGGAATGCCGGAACTGCGGTCATATCATCGTCGGAACATCTGCGCCGGAGATCTGTCCGGTCTGCGCGCATCCGCAGGCTTATTTTGAGGTTCATGCCGAAAATTATTAAAAGAAGAATTTCCGGCATACCATGCGGGTATCTGCCCGTTTACAGGGGAGAATTATTTATAGAGCAATACGGCTTTCGGCACCAAAAGGCCAAAGCCGTATTGTTTTTTATGTGCTTGTGATCAAGGAGAACTGTGAAACATAGCTGTATAAGATAGAAGCGGCAGACGCAGTCAGAGAAAATACACAATTGACAAGACGGTGTTCGTGTGGTAGTCTATAAAAGCAATTTAATATGGTAAAGTGATACTATGTTATCACAGAAGAGGAGGAAATGGTTTTATGAAAAAAATAGTGGCGGCGATTTTATTGGCAGGGATGGCGCTTTCCATGGCGGCATGCGGCAATGAAAAGGCGGATGATAAGAAAGTGGATGCTTCGGTAAAAACGGACGGCACGGAGGATGCGGCAGAAAACGAGACGGCAGCCGGCGATACGTTTACGGTAGGATTTGATCAGGACTTTCCGCCGTTTGGCTATGTAGGAGACGACGGGGAGTTTACGGGATTTGACATTGAAATGGCGACGGAATGTGCAAAACGAATGGGGAAAGAAGTCGTATTGCAGCCGATCGACTGGGATGCAAAAGATATGGAATTGGAGTCCGGCACGATCGACTGTATCTGGAACGGATTTACGGTGAACGGCAGGGAAGATCAGTATACCTGGAGCGATTCTTATATGGATAATACACAGGTAGTCATTACGAAAAAAGATTCCGGAATTACAACTCTGGCAGATCTTGCCGGCAAGATTGTGGAAGTACAGAAAGAATCTTCTGCACAGTCTGCGCTGGAAGATGAAGATCACACGGAGCTTTTGGCATCTTTTGGAGATTTTTTACAGGTAGCGGAATACAATACGGCGTTTATGGATTTGGAATCCGGAGCGGTAGATGCGATTGCGATTGATATCGGCGTAGCGAATTTTCAGCTGGAAGGCAAAGAAGACGATTATTTGATCTTGGAAGAAACCATTTCTTCTGAGCAGTATGCAGTCGGATTCCTGAAAGGAAATGAAACGCTGCGCGACGAAGTGCAGAGCACGTTGATGGAAATGGTAGAAGACGGAACGTTTGCAGAGATTTCCGATAAATATTTTGGATATGATGTATGTACGTTAACGAACGGTGAAGAAGAGGCGGCGACAGAATAAAAGACGCGCCTTTGGAGGGTGAGATGGATTTACAGGTCATGGTGCAGCAGCTTGCGGGAGGAATGCTGACAACATTTCAGATTTTTGTACTGACGCTTTTATTTTCTCTGCCGCTGGGGCTTTGCATTTCTTTTGGTAGAATGTCAAAAAATACGCTGCTTCGCGGAGTTACAAAACTGTATATTTCCATTATGCGGGGAACGCCTCTGATGCTGCAGCTTCTGGTCGTTTATTTTGGACCTTATTACATATTCGGGATCGGGATTACGTCCAGTTACCGTGCTTATGCGGTGATCATTGCTTTCGCGATCAATTATGCGGCGTATTTTGCGGAAATTTACCGGGGCGGGATTGAGTCCATGTCAAAAGGACAGTACGAAGCGGCAAAGGTTTTGGGCTACACAAAGCTGCAGACGTTTTTTAAAATTATTTTTCCGCAGGTAATCAAACGGATCCTTCCGTCCGTAACGAATGAAGTGATTACGCTGGTCAAAGATACGTCGCTGGCGTTTTCCATTGCTTATATAGAAATGTTTACGACGGCAAAGGCAATTGCGGCTTCTCAAAAGAGCATGGTTCCTCTGATGGCGGCGGGCGTATTTAACTATGTGTTTAATTTCATCGTTGCCGCATGTATGGAATTTTGGGAAAAGAAGCTTAGTTATTACAGTTAGGAGGCGCCTGATGAAACTGCTTGAAATGAATCGTGTAAAAAAGAGTTTTGACGGAACCGCGGTTTTGAAAAATATCAGTCTTTCCGTAGAGGAAGGGGAAGTTGTATCTATCATCGGGCCTTCCGGTTCCGGGAAATCCACGCTTTTGCGCTGCGCTACGCTTCTTGAGACGATGGATGACGGAGATTTGTATTATCTTTCGGAGGCGGCTGCAAAGAGCAACGGAACGCGGGCAGTGTATGCTTCCTCTTTGGAATTGAAAAAGATAGAGCGTCAGTTTGGTCTGGTGTTTCAGAATTTTAACTTGTTTCCGCATTATTCCGTGATGAAAAATATCACGGATGCGCCGATTCATGTGCAGAAGAGGGACAAGGAAGAGGTTTACAAAGAAGCCGCGCAGCTTCTTGAAAAGATGGGGCTAAGCGACCGTGCCGATTATTATCCCTGTCAGCTTTCCGGCGGACAGCAGCAGCGGGTATCGATTGCAAGGGCTTTGGCTATGAATCCGAAAATTCTTTTCTTTGACGAACCGACTTCGGCGTTGGATCCGGAGCTGACCGGAGAGATATTAAAAGTAATTACAGAGCTTGCAAAAGAAAAAATGACGATGGTGATTGTGACGCATGAAATGCATTTTGCAAAAGACGTGTCCGATCGGATGATTTTTATGGATAAGGGCGTGATTGTAGAAGAGACGACACCGGAAGCGCTGTTTGCATCGACAAATCAGCGGACCAGGGAATTTTTAGGAAAATATCACTTATCAAACGGTTAAATCGAATACCGAAACGACAGGGAACTGTCGCTTTAACGATTGAATAATCGTGAAGCGGCAGCTTCCTTTTTGC
>BLMD01000106.1 GCA_011959925.1 Lachnospiraceae bacterium | reverse complement strand
GTGTGTTACGGACTTTCACCGATTAGATTGCGCCCATACTGGGCGCACGTAAAAAAAGGGGCTCAACTTTTCAGTCAAGCCCCCGTGGGAAGTTCCTCCTTTCTCCGCCAAGATACAAAAATACCGCCCGTAGTCTCGTTTGGGCGGTACTTTGTGTAAGATTGGCAGTCCATTATTAAGTTTTTTATTATGTTCCCTTTGTACACCGTTGCAACCTTTGGCGTATAACCATGCCCTGATATGAATTTTAGCAGATTTTCATAGAAAGTATTATCAATTCTTTCTAATTTTAGAATCAGTAAATCCATATCCTTCCCTCCTTCTAACTTTGATCTGAGCCTGGTTTGTTTTTGATCATATCATTACAGATAATTTATTAAATCACAGTTTTTCTCTTCCCTTTTTTCTGGAAAAGCAAAAAGCCAACCCACACAAAGCAGATTGACCTTTCGGGCAAGATATGCTTGCCGTGATTTTTCGTATTTTACTTTATTTCATTTATACTCTACTTCTTAGGAATCTTCCCCCAAAAATTTGTTGTTCTTTAACATCATCTTACAAAATTCGTAAAAACAGGTTCTTCACGCTCTGGCATTGCAATTCCAGCTTTTCGCGCCGCCTCCTGGCATCGGAGCAGGTATGCCATATTTTTTCCAAGAACCCGCATCGTATGCAGGCCTTCTGCATCCTGTCTCACCTGCCCGGCATTTGTTCCATGAACCATATTCCAATAACGCGATGAAACAACCGGCATTTCCTGAATGGTAAAATATTTATTGAGCTGGTCAAAAGTTGCAGTTGTCCCCGCACGGCGGGCAGAAATAACAGCCGCCGCAGGCTTCATATAAAATGCTTTATTTCCATTCCCGCCAAGCTCCGAATAAAACAGACGGTCCATAAATGCAGTCATATTGCCGCTGGCCGCTGCATAATGCACTGGGCTTCCAAAAACAAAGCCATCTGCCCCGTATGCCTTTTCACGAAAACGGTTCACAACGTCGTCAAATATACAAGCCCCTTTTTCCCGGCACTTCAAACAGGCGATACATCCTCCGATCGGCCTGTTCCCAATCCAAAAAATTTCTGTTTCTATATTTTCATGGTTCAATGTATCAGCTACTTCACAGAGTGCTGTGTAAGTACAGCCTTCTTTATGCGGGCTTCCATTTACTAATAAAACTTTCAATTCCATCCTCCATTATCCTTTGAAATCCATACCGGAATGTGTCCTTCCAAACCAGGCACACCACAGTCAATAATCCTGCTGTCTTTGCTTCCAAAAGACGCTTGGTCCGTTGCTTCGTTGGAATAAGACACAGCGTACCTGGTTCTTGCTATCAATATCCCTATTATCTATGAAGCCCTGTCAGCATCTCTACCGTAGAAGGGTCATAGTGGGAAAAGAAAAGGCTTTCTTTTGTATCCAGTTTTTGGATCGCTGCCATATCTTCCTCATCCAACACGAAGTCAAACACATCTATGTTTTGTATCATGCGTATTTTATGTGTTGACTTTGGAATTACTACAACGCCGCTTTGTATCAGAAACCGCAGGGCTGTCTGTGCGGCGCTTTTATCATATTTTTTCCCAATCTCCATCAATACAGGGTTTGTAAAGAAGTCTTTCCGCCCCTCGGCAAACGGTCCCCAGGATTCATGCTGCACACCATATTTTTCCATATACTTATGCGCCTGTACCTGCTGTTGGAACACATGGGTCTCCACCTGATTGACTGCTGGTTTTACTTCTACAAAGCTGCACAGGTCTATCAAACGGTCGGGATAAAAATTTGATACGCCGATTGCACGGATCCAGCCCTCTTTATATGCTTCTTCCATCGCACGGTAGGTGCCGTAATAGTCATTAAAAGGCTGATGGATAAGAACCAGGTCAATATATTCCGCCTGCAGCTTACGCAAGGATTCTTTGAGGGAAATTTTTGCTTTTTCATAACCACCGTTACTGATCCATACTTTTGTCGTCAGAAATAATTCCTCACGGGGAACGCCGCATTTACGGACAGCGTTGCCAACCGCTTCCTCATTATAGTACGCCGGTATTTGTTGTATAGCTTTTCCGTGCGCTGGTTCTCCTGGAAAATAGCGTAATACAGGGCTTTTCTACGGTCAAGAAAAAGTTTAAAATTCTTCAAAAAAAGTATTGACGTACCGTCTTTTCAGAGTTAAGATACAGACAACTTAAGAAAAGGAAGGTCGAAAAAATGAAAGAATACGCTGTATATTATAAAAGTTACGAAGGCGACAACATGGTAGGTTCTGCTTATGGAAATAACGAAGCGGAAGCCCTGGAAAACTTCAAGGAAGATATGTATATATGTAACGTCCGTTCTTATGAAGTAACTGGAATAGAATTTTACAAATAGAAAGGGGTTCAAAATGGATAGAAGTTTATTAGTGCAAGAAGCAATAAGGAAGGCCCAGGAAGAAATGAAAGCGCAAAGAGCCGCGGCTACTGTATCAGAAATTTATAACGGTTCTTTGTTGGAAACTGAATACTTTAAAAAAGGCTCCGCTGTTTGGTCGCAGATTCGTGTCGACGGCAAAGTAACAAGCGAAAACCGGGTTTACAAAGTCAAAAGCGAAAAGCCTTATACAAGGTTCGCCGGCCAGTACTGGTATCTTTCGGAAGAACACAAAAAAGCCTTATCGGCTGTTATATAGGGCGGCGGCGCTGCCGCCCCTGGCACTAAACCACCGACGGCCGGTCCGAAGCCCGGCGGGAAGAAGTAAAGCGGAGCCCCTACTCCGTGGGACGGGTGCCTTGTATAAACCAGACTTCCCGGTCTGAATGTCGTCTAACAAGTTTTACTGATTTTTAATGTGAAAATCTTAAAACCGTAAAGGGGTACGGTGCAACTCGTAAACCTCGTAGGCTCCGCGCCTGGGCGCGCGGAAGAAAGGTTATAGGTGATGTGTAGCCGAGCTCTGCAGGCTCTACCCTTCGGGCCATACCGAAGGGCGACCGGGAAGTCTTTTATAAAATTGTTGCGACGTCGCAAGAAAAGGAAGTGCAAAAATGAAAGCAATCAAAGGAAAAGAAACGCGCGAGCTTAATCTGATCGCCAATAAGGGCGGCTCTGGCTCCGTGGGCTTCAAGCTGTCTATACCTAAGCCCTGGGCGGCTGCCCTCGGCCTTGATCTGGAAAATAGGACCGTCGTTGCCTCGTTCGATGGCGACAAAATTATTATTTCTGCAAAACAAAAATAAGCCCCAACTGCCAAACGGCAGCGGGGCTTTTCCTGCGTCCTGGGCTCCGGTTTCAATCCCCCCGGAGCCCCCTCCTGGCGCACATCATACTATAGGTTTTTGATTCAGTCAAGCGGAAATTTCTTACGCCTTTTTAAGCGCGGAAGGCTCCGCCCATCCCTGGCGCACTCCGCCCTTCTTTGCGGCCAGGCCAATATGGTATTTATAGGCCCCTGCGTCTACCATGTCGACTACGTACATCGTGGCCCCGTTCTTTTTAAGGGTTCCTCCGGTTCCGTTGCCGTTTCCGTAAATTGTGCCGGTAACTGTTACCTTGTCGCCGACCGCGAAGCTCGCCGCCTCGCTGCTGCCTCCGGCTCTGGTGATGTAATCTGAATGAACGAAGCCATACTTACCGGCCTTATTCTTGATATAGTACCACCTGGAACCGTCGGCCGCCTTTACCTCGTCGCATACGCTTACGGTCTCGCCCTCCTTAAGCGGGCTAAAGCTGCAGACGTCGTTCTCCTTCCCGGCCCACTTTCTTACCTTGAGCGTAGTGTCCGCTTTCCCCTGCCAACGCTCCGCCTTGTTAATGCCTCCGCCGCTGCTGGCCGTTCCGGATCCGGTACCGGCTGCAGGTACTGCGGGTGTCGCCGTCGCCTTCTTGGAAAACTTCGGCGTAATATATCCGCGTATATACCGGCCGTTTACGGCGATCTTCCTGTAGCCGACCGTGTTTGAAATATTCCCCTCAATAACTTTAACCTTCCCGCCGCTGGCGGAAACAACGAGCCCTATATGGTCCGGCCATCCGGTATTGTCCCCGGCTCCACTGTCCTGCCAATCATAGAGAATGGCGTCGCCGGTGTCCGGGACGTAGGCGTCGTCCTCTACCCAAATACCGGCTTTTTTCGCCAGCGCTATTACGTTCCCGCAGGAACACTCAACGCAAGGGAAAAGGTCGGTAAGGCCGGAAGCAATAAAGGCCGCCGATACGGCTGTAGCGCACCAGGCGTCTTTGGTGGTCATCTTGTACCGGCTGCAAAGGCCAGAATTGTTGAACGTGGCCAGGATCGCCTTATGCTCTGCGCTGCCTTCCCGGATTCCCAGGTACCTGGTTAAATAGTTTACGGGCTTCTGTCTGAGCTCTCTCTCTGTCATGGTTTTGCCTCCTTCTGCTCTGTAAAGCGCTGCGTACTCCTCGCCGTAGCTGGCGCGCTTTTCCTGTACGCTGGCGCTCTGGTTCTTCGGGCGCTCAAAGTGAAGCAGTACGGCGTTTGAAGCTTCCCGGATGCTGGTCTCCGCTTTAAGGACGGAAAGAACGCTTTTATAGCTCGTGGAAAGCTCCTTATATAAAAACTCCGCCTGCATCTGCCGGTCTCCGATGGAAGCGTTCCGGCTCCTGGCGTAATCAAGTAAGCCCTGCTTCCTTGTGTAGTAGGTCCATTGTGCCAGGCCGTAGCCTGCGGAGTCCTTTACGAAGTTTCCGTATGTTCCGTTGTCGACGGCTGCCGTGTAGGCGTCGTCCGTATAACCGAGCTTTTTCTCGCTGGTGTTCTGCAAGTTCTTCGGGTTCATCCCGCTCTCCGCGTACAAATTGCCGAAAAGACCGAAAATGCCGTTATCGCTTAAGCCCTTCTCCTTAAAGAAAATAAAAAGGGCCTGCTCTGTGGTACTCCATTTAATGCCCATATCTGTCCTCCTGCTCAAATAAAAGGGAACTGTCGCTTTAACGATTGAATAATCGTGAAGCGGCAGCTTCCTTTTTGC
>BLMD01000105.1 GCA_011959925.1 Lachnospiraceae bacterium | reverse complement strand
AAAATGTCCCATCGGTGGAAATTTCCATAAATTTCCATTGCCTGTTACCAGTATGACCCGGAATGCCGCCCCTTAATCACGGAATGCATAAAAAAACAGCAGAATCATCTCCGCCGTTTCTTCCTCTCATATATGCCAGCCTCTATCCCTTCCGGGCCGAAGTGCAGCCTTACCAGTTTTCCGCAGTGCTGGCATTTGATCTCAAGGACCGTCCACTCCGTCTCTGTTCCCTCATCATCCAAAATGCGCCTCCTGCATTTGGGGTTGGGGCATCTGATCACTTCCATCTGCCGCCTCCTCCTTTACTCCACTCCGGCCAGTGACCGGCCTTATTTTCCGCCTCCCCGTACTAATATGTAACAAGGGAACCAGACAAATGACAACTACGCTCTGCTCGGTTCCCTTTTATCGTTTGTATATTGTTAATTTTCTTCGTGTGGTGCTTCCCTCTACCCACTGTACCGTATTGCCAATTTGCATCTCAGGATTTATTTTGAAGTTAATGCTATAGAAACAGGGTAAGTATAGCTGACTTGATGGATTCAAATCTCTTTCCCACAATGAGCGCAGTATTTGCCATTTGACAATCGTATTTTTCCACAATGCGGACACCTATTGCTAAATGCCCTATAGATATTGCATCCGCAACTAATCAAAAGAAAAATAAATGCTATGCAGCCTTCTGCCACAATGTCATAATTGCCATCAAATATTTTTATTCCCATGACACATATAGCAATGCAAAGAGCAATATATGATAAAACTAATCCCCAAGTCACAACCTTTTTCATTTATAGCACCTCTCCATATTTTCTTCCTATTCTCCAATCTAACAAAAACTGGAGAAAACGACACACTGCTCCTACTACGCCCCCGCATCAAAGCCGCCCTGCATTTCCACAGCCCCGGCATTTATCTCCTGCCTTGCTGCATAGTACGCATCATAGTAGGCAGCCTTCAAAGCACCGTGTACCTGCGTCTCCGCCTTCGCAGCCCACGCCTGCGGTATAGGTCAGTATCTCGTCACCATTCCCGTCATACACATGGACGGCCCCGGACTGGAACTCTGCTTCATACGGCTCCCCGAATAGGAGGCACAGCAACCGCCTGTCAGCCTCCCGTATCGTTTTCATGTCCGCCATTTCCTGACTGACCTTCTCCATCAGCGCCGCCCTGTCCGGCGCGACTTTGGCGACCTCGCTTTTGCGTAGGGCGAGGAACTTATTCCCCATATAGACGTTCTGCGCCGCATCCTGTTATCTTCTCCCGGAGGGAATCGGACAGCTTCCAGTCCTTCTTGGATGATGGCTTTGGGATGCCCGCATGATGGCTTTTTGCTATTCCTGTTATATTCATTTCAATCGCCTCTCACTTCTGCGTTTTCTTTCTGATAAGTATGGAAATCAGCATGGCTGCTATCCCCAAGGCAAGATAAACTGCCGCATACAGGATAAATGCTGTTTCCCCCATATCAAAGAATATCCATGTACCTATGAGGAACAGCACTGCCGAAATAACCGGAAGGCTCCATAAATGCCGGATGTCCTTTCCCGCAAATGCTCCGATTAGCACGGAATATAATGGATTGACTGCAAAAAACAGAAGAAAGCATACCGCCATTCCTGCATCGCCTTTTACGAAAGTAACCGCAAGCCACGGAAACGCCAGCATAACTACCGCCGAAGCCGCCATCCATAAAATAATGTTCTTTTTCATATGATACCTCTTCCAAAATCTGTTTTTAATTCCCCAATCTGTCGGAACATAGGGGATACCTGCCTTGTCGGGCTGTGACCTTATTGGAAAATATATTCCAAATCTTGTTACTCTCTCAATCTTCTGGCACTATTCCATTAGGGCACTCAATTCCTAAAATATCATAATACTCATTTGTAAATGAAATTTGCTCACAAGGGAATTTGCTTTGCAAATCTTTGATATACTCAAACGGGGTATCTATCAATGCTACATCCATCCCTTTGCGAATTGTATCCAAAACGCTTTTTACTTCGGGCCGAGCTTTATATTCCTGTTCTTCTGGACAATTAACAAAATCATCAAACATTTTCTTGTCCCACCAAATAATCTGTTGCAGAGTATTTGTACCACCAGTGGCGAGTATCAGCCCTAAGAAATCGCAAAAATTACGGGCAATGGGATAGACAAAGTAATCGCAACAAGTTTCTGGATTAACGCAGAAAACCATATCTCCAAAACCTTCAATAAAGCAGTAGTGTATGCCATTATCCCAACCAATAATTTCAGCTCCAATAGGTGTGCAAAAACACGGCATTCCTCCTCCAAGTTCTAAACCAATCCAACTACCGTCTATCTTCAAATTTTTATATTTTTCATAAAGCATATTCATTTAGGTTCCTCCAAAACAACACTTAATCTGCAAGAACGCTGGGGATAAATATACTGCCTAACTTCCCCTGCCACCCCTCCCTTCGCTGCTTTCCCATTCAGAGCCGCGCCCTCGCCTCCGGGCAGACCGTAGAGGCAAAGCATTATGCGCCTCTGCGGAATAAGGTGTATAGATTATACCTGTATATCCAACCCTTCCACCGTGCCAGATTTCCCAGATACCATTGACGTAATGCTCTCATCTGCAAAAATCTCATCCAGCACATCAGACGGAATCGGCTTGCCATGCGTCCAGCCGGGTACCTTTTCTTTCACGGCATTGGCTACTTTTCTTCCAATACTTATTTCCAACTGCCCTAAAGTCCATGCCGCAGCTACCCGGTCTTCCTTCTTTAATGTCTTATAATAATTGTTTTTTGCCTGAGCCATTTCTTCCCACTCTGCCTCATTGTCACCGGACATTCCATTGTATTTATAATACGCATCCTTCACGCTGTTAAAAACACGCTGCTTCATCTCATCAGATACCTTGATGATCTTCCTCGCATTGGGATTGTTGGTAACGCACATCCCTTCCACGCCATAAGAATTTTTCCTATGTCCGGTAAGCTGGTCTTCCAGCGTATTCCTGCCGCCCGCACTGGAACGCCTTGCCCCGGCGAAAGGCATATTCGTGTTTCCTTTGCCGCCGTTCATCCTTGATAAAAGCTGCCAGATTCCCTGACTGTTATTTCCTATACGCATGATAAAATTCCTCCTTCTATATGGTCAAATCCAACTGTGCGCCTTTGCCTTCTTCCTGCAGTTTCACAGGCTGGCTTGTTCCCGCCTTTATCTGTTCCATCAGTTTTTCCACGGATTCAGCCTTTGCCAGCTTCTTCTCCTTTAAGGCTTCTTCCTCTTTCTTCTTCGCACGTTTTTCCGCTATCTGTTTCTGTACCTTTTCCTTATAGACCGTACCGGGGTTCTCCATTGTGTCCTTGCTCCTGCCGACCATCCAGTAAGACACTTTCCCATTCTTGTCAATAAGGGCTCCTGCACTGAGTATCTCATCATTGTTCTCCCTTGCGAACTTCTCAATCCGCTCCGAATTGCCAGACATTTCTGCAAAAACTTTCTCATACTTCGCCGCCGCTGCCGGGTCTTTCGCCATCTTCTCCACAATACTGGAGGAAACCGCTATGTTGTTATAACCCCTGCTCCCAAGCATATAGGCATCTTCCTGTTTTCCGTTCTTGAAATCCGCAACCGTTATGTTCACATCCGGGTATTTCTCTTTCAGACTATTCAGATAAGCCTGCGAATCCCCATTGAGGGAGCTGTTCCCATTTGTCCTGTCTGCTGCATATGTGTTCGTGTAATCCGTTACTCCTGAAATTGCCATAATAATCATCCTCCTTCAAAAAATCTTACCTGCGGCCCCTCTGTCATTCAGGGCCGCCTATGCCCCCTTGCGGTAAGTCCGGGCATGATCTTCCTTACTTCAAAATGCCCGGAATGCTTATATTTTCTGATTTCCAACCACGCTTTTGCTGAATGTGCTTATGTTTTCCTCATAGGCAGTTGCCGCAAGTGCGCTTACTCCTGCGGTCTGGAATGCCGCCGCATCGTCACCGCTTTGCATTCCCCCTGCAAGAAATGCCTGTAACCTCTGCCTGCTTGCCATCTGACTTTTCAGGTAGTTCTCCTGTGCCGCCGCCTTCCTTGCCTGTGCTTTTTTGACCGCCTCCTTCTCCTGTTCCTCCATCAGTTCTTCCATCCTCTCATGGCGTTTTTCCCACCATGATTTTTCATTTCCGGCAAAATTAGAGCCGCTGCCTCCCACCGGTCCCGCATAACCGTAGCATTCTTCCGGGGATGCCCCGATAACATCATAACCAACATAGTTTGAACATCCGGTTATACCTTGAACCGAACATGCTGAACGTACCCGATTCAAAACATATTCCTCATACTCTGGATCAATTTTCATTCTTTCAAAAGCTTCTTCTTTAATTATAATTGCTCCCGATGAGTATGTAGAACGAGCCCACCCGCTAACGGGCATTTGGGATATTTCATTCATAACCCATTGCTTATACTCATCCAACGTCATTTCATCTTTGGATTTTCCACCAACTGAACTATTTGAAACTTTAGCTAAATTCGGCGGATAATTAATTACCATGTCCCCCGCCCATGCTGATGAGCCGGATTTTTCCGCCGCATTCTTTCCTTCCGCGGCTTTCTGCACCTCCTCCGCAAAATTCCCGGTTCCTGCCGCCTTTTGGCTTCTGTTTGTGTAGGCATAGGGGTTTACTCCTGCGCCGCTTACATTACTGATACTCATACCTGTCTCCTTTCCTGTAACATCACCGTTACACTGAACTCATTTTTCTTTACCCTGATATCCACATCCCCCATATATTTCTCCGCTTCCCTCTTTACATTGGAAAGCCCGATCCCATGCATGGAACCCTGCCTTCCGAAAGGCTCCTTTTCCTTTGTGGAGATTGGGAGGTTCGTATCCGCATCCATGATGATCTCCCCTTCAAACGGGTTTCTGACCTCGATCAGGAAGAACTTTCTCTTCTGCCTGCTGGAAATGAAAATGTACCTGTCGCCTTGCCGCATCTTCCCGCAGGCTTCCAGGGCGTTCTGCAGCAGGTTGTTTACAATGATGCCGATGTCATAGGCATCATACCTTTCCGATTCCGGGTAGGTAAATTCTGACCGGAACCGTATGCCCTGCTTTTCCGCTGCTTTCTGCCTGTCGTTCACGATCACGTCAGTAACGGCATTCCCTGTCTTTATGGAAAATTCAAAGGCATCCATGCTCTCATCCATTCTGGAAATGTACTGCCCCATGCTGCCATAGTCCCCGCTTTCAAGCAGCCCCTTGATATTGGTCAGATGGTTTTTCATCTCATGCTTCATCCGGCGGATGCCGTCATAGAACTGATCCACCTCCGCCATCCGCTCCTGTATTGCATGGACCTGCTGCTGTTCCACAAAATACCTTTCCTTTTCCTTCTGGAGTCCCACCATTTTCTGATAAGATATTATGGTCACCAGAATACCGGCATAAAACAGTGCGGCGGCCACAGGCACGATCCCTATCAGCACCGGGTACTGCTCATAAAGCTGTATGGACAGCTCCCCCGTGGTCACGATCAGAATCCGGAATAAAATATTGACAAACAGGATGCCCGTCACGGGCGTCAGCAGCAGATAGCACAATTCCCTTATGTGCAGTTCCATCCTGCATTTCCTGATCTGGCGTGCCACCATATACAGCAGTGCGGAAAAAAGCACAAGCTGCAGCAGTTCCACCAGACAGAAATTCAGGGCTGCATTCCGAAGTACCCGCTCTACTCCTTCCTCCCCTTTCACAAGATGCCTGCCCGTGTAGAAATTCACGCTTGCCACCGCCAGCGAACTCAGGTTTCTGATGCAGAAGAACACCACCCCCATGAACAGTGCGGTTTTCTTTTCCACCCCTAAATACTTTGCCGCCAGCGTCAGCAGGACTATTACGGAAGCCATGCAGACCAGCGCCCCCATACTGACTGCCATGTTAAAAAAATAGATGATGGAATAGGATGCAAACACAGCCAACATCTTTATGATGTCTGCCGGATGCCCCCTTTTCCGCCCCGCCATATACGGATAGAAAAATGCCGTCAGACAGCAGGCATACAGAATGACTTCAATCCCTACCGCTGTATTTTGGAACAGCGTAAAACTTGCCTCACTCAATGGCAGCCCTCCTATTTCATAAACCGCAGGTACGCTTTTACAAAATCTTCATACTTATATTTTGAGATCAGGAGCTTCTCCCCATTTGTCAGCGTTACCTCTGTTTTGTTGTATTCATCCACATAGGACAGGTTGACCAGGTAGCCTTTGTGGACACGGCAGAACTGCCCCTGCAGTTCTTCTTCCAGATCACTCATTTTTGCATAGTATTCCAAAATCCCGTTCTTCATATGGACGGCTATTTTATGGTTCTGGCTTTCCATGTAATAGATGTCGCTTAACGGTATTGTTTTTCCCGTATTCCCATACTGGACCATCAGCACCCTTTTCCCCTGCCCGGCCTGCTGCGCCGCCCTCCTAAAAATCTCGGCAAACCGCCCTTCGTCAATGGGTTTCAGCAGGTACTGGAACGCCCCCACGTCAAAGGCATCATACACATATTTTTCATAGCCCGTGACAAATATGATGATGGGCTGTTTGATATCTTCCATGCCCCTGATCCGTTTTGCCATTTCCATACCATCCATTGATGAATCCGGGCCTTTCAGCTCAATGTCAAGAAACAGCAGGTCATGATCAGCCCCCGCTAAAAAATAATCCTCCGCCGTGGCATATTCCGTGACCTCACACTCCACTCCCTGTTTCCGAACCAGCGAACAGATGTAGCTCCTTATATTTTTTTCATCATCACAGACCGCTATTTTGATTGCCTCCACCTCCTTCTTTCCTCACTTCGTGTATCGGAAAAATAAGAATATTTTTAACTCCGACAGCGTGAATAGACGATTTGACAGCGTAACTGGATTGACGCTTTTTATCCTTAATATCCCCTCTGCCGCTCTCAATATCCCCCGCAAGGCGGCGCAAATGCAAACTACCGTGTAAGCATATTAACTCTGATTCCCCCGCTTTCCAAGCGGTTTCTGCTGTCAGACTTGCCTGCGGAAAAGGCAGACCGCCGCATATGGCGGATGATGGCCATAGTGCGGCG
>BLMD01000104.1 GCA_011959925.1 Lachnospiraceae bacterium | reverse complement strand
TATCTTGTTTACTTGTTATATATATCGGACGCAGGATCCGATACTTTATAATAAAAAATAATTTTTCTGAATTACTTTTTATTATCGATCACCTGTGCGGCATACGATTTCTGACGCATCATATTCTGGTAATACTGGTGAACTACCTTCTGACTGTTGCGGACGCCCTTGACCTGATCCCGCACATCGGCAAACTTACGGGACGCTTCTTCCCGGTTTCGTATCTCCTGTGTCTGGATCGTATTCGTCTGCTCCGTGATCGCCTTAATCAGCGTCTGCATTTTTTCAATCTGAACCGCATACTGCTGTTTGTTTTCCTGTAACGTTTCCCTTACTCTCTGAAAAAGCTTTTCAAAGCCGTTGTCCAGCAAGTTAAGCTGATCCACAAGCTGGGATTTATAGTCCATATTCTTCTCAAAATCTTCCGGAAGAAGATTTGGGTCCTGGAGCATAAGTTTCTGCTGACGGTTCAGCTCTATAATATGTCCGAGAACATCCGTCTTCTTCTCCAGGCTTTCTATCATGATTGTTATATAATCCGCTTCCATTTCAATCTCCTGACTTGCCGGTATTTTATTCTATGGGCGCCGGAGGGTTTCTATGATTTATCTTCCCGCGCCCGCCTGTTTCATTACATCTTTCCAGGTATCACGCATCGTCCGCAGATGCATCAGGATCTCTTTGAGTATTTCCGTATCCTTTTTGATATTTGCTTCTACCAATCTTTGCTGAAGATACGTATAGACATTCTCAAAATCCTTCGCTACCGGATACTTATGGTTTAATGTCGCCTGAAATTCCGAAATAATATTTTCTACTTTTACAATATTATTGTGAGTTTTTACCACATCTTTTTTTTCGGCTGCGTCCAAAGCGATATTACAGAACTTAATCGCCCCTTCATAGAGCATCAGCGTCAATTCCGCCGGCGTCGCAGTCATAATCCGGTTGCTTGCGTATGCTGCATATCCCTGTTTGTTTGTCATTTTCTAACCTCCCTGTTAATGACAACATTGTCTTTTATGCCATATGGCCCGCGTCTCGATTAACCAAATAAACTTGCAAGATAGGACTGCTGTCCCTGCAACGTCGCAAGGGCGGATTCCATCGCAGCAAATTTTCTGTAGTAAGAATCCTCAATTTTCTGCAGTTTTTCTTCCCATTTGCTGATCGTCTTGGTATAATCGCTGTATTCTCTTGCCATCTCTTTATCGTTGTATACAACGTTAAAGCTGCTCAGTGTACTGGAACTCATTTTCTTATTGATCGTATCATACAATCCGGTCGTAAGCTTCTTCATAAATTCTACAACCGTATCCGGATCTTTCGTCAATGCTTCCATCAATTTATCTGCGCTTCCGCTGGAGAGCACATCGTCCTCATCTCCGTCGATATGGAATGCATTCTCCTCATTATCTGCGGATTTTAAAATTCCAAGCGTATGGATTCCAAAACTGGAAAGGCTGTATCTCTTTCCGTTGATCTCGTAAGAACCTAACATCGCAGAAGTCATACCGTTTAAGAGACTTCCCAGCGTGTCGTCCCTGCGAAGGAGAGAATCTTTGATTTTTTTCTCCCACTCTTCGATTTCGCTGTCCGTCATAGCGTCTTTTTCTTCGCTCGTCAGCGGCTCATAGCCTCTCGAAGAACCGGCATTGTACAATTTGGTCATTTCATTGATCAATTCGTTGTAATCTTTGATAATGCCCTTGATCTTGTCATAGAGTCCCTTTGTATTATTGCCGATCGTAACCGTAATTTCCTCGTTGCCGGTCTCTGCCAGCGCGTTAATCGTCAGTCCGTTTACGGTGATCTCATTGGTCTCCGACTCATATTCCGCTCCGTTGATTTCCACAAGCGAATCCTGCCCGTTGACACGCGTGGCGCCGCTGCTGTATTCGACCTGAATCGAACCGTCCAGAATACCGACTGCATTTGTAATCTTCGCCGTTACGCTATCTGCCGTAAACGCCGCATTGTCTAATAACGCATGATCTTTTAACGTCTTGTTCGCCGCATCAATATCGCTCTGTAAATTACCTACTAATGTATCCAGATCATTGTTCTGATAAGCGTCGACTACTTCTGCAATCTGCGCGCCGTTCACCAGTGCTCCATGCTCGTCTTTTACCTGATAAGCATCCATGGTAGAAAGTGCGTTTTTATATGCACTGATCTTTTCGGTATCTATCACCGTTTTGGTTACTTTGGAACCGTCCGGATTCGTCTCTTCCACTTCTTTCGTAAGCCCGGCTTGTTTCTCCAAATCTTCCAGCCGCTTTGCGCCTTCCGTCATAGTGATGCCGTTCGCCTGAAGATCCGCTTCTGTATAAGTGACCTTATTGTCGCCCCTTGTACTGTACGTTCCGTCTGCAGCCTTATCGTAAATGATGCCGTTTTGATCTATGTAGACGTTCTTTAAATCTTTTTCGTTCAGCAGAGCATGGAACTCATCCTGCTCACTGGACGAAAGGTTGGATAAGTAATTATCCACTGTCTCTTTCGCTGTCTTGTATGCGTTGGCATATTTGATCTGCGCCGTATTGTTGGTAATCGTAGCCGGCGCTTTCCGAATTTCATTCAACAAT
>BLMD01000103.1 GCA_011959925.1 Lachnospiraceae bacterium | reverse complement strand
TCATAGAGGGCATGAAACAGGCGCAGGGCATAACGGAACGCCTAAAGGAAGAAAACGCCTTAGAATGGGTACAACACTTAAATAACATAAAGGCTTGTGCAAGGGAGATTGTGAACGAGGAAATCATTTATAATTAGTGAAGAAACGGTAGGATATCAATATCAAAAATCCTGCCGTTTTTTAATGAGGAACGATTCTTGTTCATGGAATCATTTTCTTGATTGTATTATTCGTTTTGACGCATTATAATATCAGTTATGAAGGAGGTTATTTCAATGTTTGATTACATGAATGTAAAAGAAGCGGCTGAAAAATGGGGATTGTCCGAACGGAGGATACAGGTATTATGCGCTACAAACCGAATCCCTGATGTAATGCGAATCAGCAATGTGTGGCTGATTCCAAAGACTGCATCAAAGCCCAAAGATGGGCGTTTCAAGAAAAGAGATAAGGAGGAATCGGACAATGAGTAAGATTTTATTGGTTGAAGATGATATGGAAATCAGTACCATGCTAAAGAATTTTTTGACCACAGAGAAATTTGAGGTAATTACAGCGTATGATGGCAAAAGTGCCCTTGACAGGTTCTTTTCGGATAGTTTCAGTCTGGTTTTGCTTGATTTGATGATTCCTCAGATAAGCGGAATCGAAGTCATGGAAAAAATCAGGGAAAACAGCACTGTTCCGATTATTATTATATCGGCAAAAGATACCGATTCTGATAAAACGCTTGGTTTGGGTCTGGGAGCAGATGATTATATAACGAAACCGTTTTCTGTCACAGAAGTATTGGCAAGGATAAAAGCAAATATCCGAAGAACTACACAGTATGCTGCAAGTGCAACAGAACAGCAGTCAATACTTCAAACGGGAAACCTTGTTATGAATCTGAATGAGTATTCTGTAACAAAAAATGGCTGTAAAATAGAGCTTACATCAAAAGAATTTGAAATTTTAAAGCTGTTATTGCAGAATCCAAAGAAAGTATATACGAAAGAACAGATTTATTCCCTTGTCTGGAATGATACCTATTATGGTGATGAAAATGCTGTCAATGTCCATATCAGCAGATTGAGGAATAAAATAGAGGATAATCCCCGTGAACCGCAGTATGTGATTACGGTATGGGGAATCGGATACAAATTGGGGGAGTGAAAGGATGAGCGAAAAAACAATCATATTCTTTTTGGCAGTTGTTGTCTGCTTATTATTCCTTGTGGTTTTATACCAGCGTTTTGTTTTTGGCAGGGGAATACAGGCAAAGATAAAATGGATGAATAAAAAGTTGGAGGAAATTTTAGAAACTGGTAGCGACGAGAAAGTAATGGTATTTACGGACAACCCTGTTTTTATGGAATTAGGGGGACAAATCAACCGCCTGCTGATAGACCGACAGAAAATAAGGGCAGATTTTAAAAGGGAAGAAATTTCTTCTAAAAAGATGTTGGCGAATATCTCCCATGACATAAAAACTCCTCTAACGGTCATATTGGGTTATCTGGAAATTATGAGCTTGAACCATGCAGATAATGAGATGTTGAAAAAAGTAGAAACAAAAGCGAATCAAGTTATGAACCTTATCAATCAGTTTTTTACATTGGCAAAACTGGAATCTGGCGATACAAATATAAATCTTGGCAAAGTCAATATCAACGAGATATGCAGGGAGAATGTTTTGGAGTTTTACGATATTTTATTGCAGAAAGATTTCGATGTTGATTTGTTTATTCCAGAAACAGCTATTTTTGTGCAGGGGGAGAAAGAAGCCCTGCAAAGGATTTTATACAATTTATTGTCAAATGTAATACGCTACGGCTCCGACGGAAAATATTTAGGAGTTTTTTTGCGTCAAGACAAGAGCAATGTATATATTGATGTGGTTGATAAAGGGAAAGGGATTGAACAGGAATTTGCATCGAATGTGTTTGACAGGCTCTATACAATGGAAGATTCCAGAAATAGGGAAATACAAGGGAACGGATTAGGCTTAACGATTGCGAAGAACCTTACAAAGCAGTTAGAGGGCGATTTGTTTTTAAACAGCATACCGAATGTCAAAACAACTTTTACAGTAAAGTTGAAAAAAATAACTTATTAAATTCCCTGCGAAACACCCTGCGGGTATCCCTTTATGCCCAAAAAGCATGGGCAGGAATAATGAAAGAAATCGCGTGGCATCCCTTTATGCCATTCGGCATATGAAAGGAAATCGTAAGAATTAGTCAAGAGTTTTGAAAATCTATATCGCTATAATGATATTCATAAAACACCTTTGGGCGTATTGCTACGTCCGAGAAAGGCGTTACTAAGGAAACACCCCATGGGTATCCCTTTATGCCAGAAAACTGGCAACATTAAGGAAAGGAGGCAAAAAATGTCTTATATTTTGCAAACAAGCCATCTAAGCAAAACGATAGATGGGAAACAGTTAGTCACAGATGTGAATATCCATGTAAAGAAAGGTGAGGTATATGGATTTTTAGGACCGAACGGGGCAGGAAAAACCACGGTGATGAAGATGCTTACCAACCTTTGGAAACCGACAAGCGGCACGGTTGCGCTGTTTGGGAAAGCATTGGAAAAAACTTCTTACGAGGTGCTGAAGCGTATGGGAAGTATCATTGAATTTCCTACATTTTATGACCATATGAGCGGAAAGGACAACTTACAGCTTCATTGTGAGTATATGGGGTATTACAACAAGGGCAGCGTGGAGGAAGCTCTTCAGATGCTGGGGCTTTCTGATGCGGCGGATAAGCCTGCGGGCAGTTATTCTTTAGGAATGAAGCAGCGTCTGGGGATTGCCCGTGCCATATTGTGCAAGCCAGAGTTAGTTATCCTTGATGAGCCGACAAACGGTTTAGACCCCGCAGGAATGAAGCAAATCAGAGATTTGTTTCGGATGCTATGTACCGAGTATGGCATGACGCTTATGATATCCAGTCATCTTCTCCCAGAGATAGAAAGTATTGCCGATACAGTTGGCGTTATCCATCATGGAAAGATGATGAAAGAAATATCCATGAAAGAAATTGCAGAAACAAATACGGCGTATATTGAACTTGCCGTAGAGGATACAAAGAAAGCGGCATATGTTTTAGCTGAAAAAATGCAGTTAAGTAATTTTAAAATCGTAAACGATTCGGGGATTCGTATTTATGAGCAGGGTGTCACCACACAAAAGATTTCAAGGGAATTGATGGCAAATGATGTAGAGATTGCTTCCATCAGCCAACATACGGAAAACTTGGAGGACTATTTCTTAAAAATTACATCAGAGGTGGGAAAATCATGCTAAAGCTTGTCAGACTTGAATGGAAAAAGAATAATATCGGGAAATATATCAAAGGCGTAATCATTATGGCGGCTCTGCTTGACTTATTTGTCTTTGCGTTAGCGTTTTTGGGCATTGCCAACGACCCAGACGGGACACTGGATGCTGCGCCTGGGACAGATGTAATCTCCGCTCCTATCGAATTATTTACCAGTATGGCTTTTCTTATTTACACCAGTGTAATGTTGGCATCCTTTATTGTAAGCGCATACAAAAACAAGACCATGAATCTGATGTTTTCCTACCCTATTAAGCGGCAGAAAATCTTAGCTTCCCAAATGATTGCGGTCTGGACTTTTAATTTTGTCGCACTCATTTTAACAAAACTGGCAATTTATATGTGCGTGTTCTTTGGGGCAAAATTTATGCAGTCATCCTTTGCTGTTGATTTTTCAATAGGCAGCCTGTCATTTTATATACAACTGATACTAAAATCAGTGGTAATCGTCAGCATGAGCTTTATTGCCCTGTTTGTCGGGATGGCTTTAAAATCTTCAAAAGCAACGATTGTCACTTCATTTTTGCTGATTTTTCTCACGCAGGCGAACATTGGCGATTTCACAATGGCAGGCAACGCAGTATTTCCCATTATTTTGACGGCTATTTCTTTGCTTTTTGCCGCTTTGTCAATCGTAAATGTGGAAAGCAAAGATTTAATGTAGGGGGCGGGGTTATGAATATGAAAAGAATACTGTTAGTGGGAATTTTAGTGATAGCTTTTGGCATATGCGGATGTGGAAACAAGGAAAAAATAGATTCTAACGAGGAATTTTCGGCGGAAAGTATTTCAGAAATTGTATTGGATATTTCCTCTTGGAATTTAAAAGTGATGGCTTCCAGTGATGACAAAGTACACATAGCCTGCGAGGGAAAAGTCGAAGATGACCGTGATATGCAGGTTGTGCAGAAAGACGGAAAACTAATGGTAAAGCAGGATGATGATACGGACAAAAATCTGGCGGAGCAATTCTCATTTGGCGAAGCAGGGAAGATAATATTGTATATTCCTAAAGATAATGCTATTTCATTAGCCATTAACAATGGTTCGGGAGAGATGGAGTTGGAAGCGGTCAGCATTTCCACTTTGTCCTTGAACAACCAGTCTGGCTATGTAACGATGTCTGATTTCATAGCTGAAAGTGCAAAAATAAAATCTCTTTCAGGCGATATTAAAATAACAGACGCTTCATGCACGGATTCTAATATCAATACAGAATCCGCATATGTTACCATGAAAAATACAGTTATTGGAAAGGCTGCTGTTTCGACAGAATCTGGCGAAGTGAATATAAGCAACATAAATAGCTATGATTCCCTGTCTGTAGAAACGGGTTCGGGAGATATAACGTTGTCCCATGAAGCGATGCCAGATAATTTATCCTGCCATATATCCAGTGGCTCGGACGATGTAACCGTACAGCTTAAAAATGCGGAATTCAGTACCGATACAGACGGATGCAAAGATGGGAGCATCGGAAAGGGCGAAAACAGTTTATCTATCATGAGCAACAGCGGAACAGTAATTGTAAAATAGTTTTGGAGTGTAGAAAGATATGGAACGGTATCATTGGATATTTTGCCCTATATGCAAAAATAAGACACGCATGAAAATAAGGGAAGATACAGAAATAAAGAACTTCCCTCTGTATTGCCCAAAATGCAGTCAGGAAAGTTTAATTAATGTAAAATCGTTAAAAGTAGTTGTTATGAAAGAGCCAGACGCACAGACGCAGAGCCGATGAATTTGTGAAATAAAATCACAGTTTGTCGGCTTTGTTTTATTTCATAAGGTTTTAAGGCGAACGCCCACCATATAAAAAAACGGTGTATTGGTGGGCGGTTATGCTATTCCCGAAAAGACTTAACAGACACTCTCCAGACCTGTTTTTGAAGTTTGGAGGGTTTTTTATGTTCTTTTTTCGGGCAGTAATCCATCTGCTCATGCAATGCAGAATTTATACATACATAGCATATCGGGGATTGGCAGGAAGCCAGTTAAAAAAATCCCTGCTTATGCAACGCTACTTCTCACCATGAAACCAGAAGTAGAATCTCCACTCAACAGAATATGTATCTCCTATAACCGCAGAGGTCACAGAGCCTTTGCGGTTTTTCTTTTGTCGTTTTTTATCGGAATGTGCCGTAAGGCTGTTTCCGCTGTTGGCTGTCGTTCGCCGCCTTTCCAATCTGGATTTTTTACATTTTCAAAGATTCAGATTGGAGGAAATAAGGAATGGCATATAACCACGGACTTGAGGACAGGAAATGGCGTATCTGTAAAGAAGCCGAGGAAAAAGTGCTGCGTGAGCATGGCGTTAATGAAGCGGTCATTGAGCAAATCCGCATGGAGGACAGGGCAGACTTTAATTCCAACAGGAGGTTTTACCGATGGACGAGCGATTTCGGCGAATACCTTGAGGGAATGGCGGACGCTGAACAGCAGGCAGAGCCGAATAGCGTTGCGGACTTGCTGGACGAGATTGAGGACGAGAAACTGTATCAGGCACTTCTTACGGTGGACAAGCATACCCTGCTCATTCTCCTGCTGAAAATGTAGGGATATTCCACAAAGGAGATTGCGGCGGTGGCAGGGCTTACCGAGAGGGCGGTCTACAAACGCCTTGAACGGCTCCGTAAAAAATTGAAGCCTATTTTTTATCCTTTCGGGGAAATTTAACCATTTCCACGGGCTATTGGGTGGGAGGGCAATCCTCCCGCTCAATTTTTTTCGAGAGGAAAGGAAATGGCATACGGGGCAAAGACATACACGCTTCGGGAGGAATCCACGGAAAGCGGCAAAAGGTATTTTATCAGCTTTAAGGACGGGCAGGGGGAACACCACGAGATAGAAGTGTCCGAGAAACTCTTTCTTGAATTTCGGCAGATGGAAAGGAGGAACAGAAACCTTCAGCAATGGAACCAGCGGCACAGGGAGTTTAACGAGGTGTGGGATGAAACCCTTTACAGACGTGCGATAAGAGTGCCAAAGAGCCTTGATGAAAGAATGATTGAAAAAGAACGGAATGAACTGTTTTACAAAGCGGTTGCCCGACTGCCAGAGATACAAAGGCGGCGTTTCCTGCTCTATTACGAGTATGATTTTAACTTTTACCAAATCGGTGAAATGGAGCATTGCACCGCTTCCGCTGTCCAGAAGTCCGTTTCAGTTGCAAGGGAGAAAGTCAAGGCAGAAATGAGGAAGTATCTCCAACCTTAACTGTTACCGCCCGAAAAAGGAATCTGCTTATTATCGGCGTGGGGATGGCGGCATTACATACTCTCACTCTTTTTCGTGGGAGTAAATCTATTTTAAGGAGGTCACATCTATGTGCAACAAAACCAAAGACACCGCCCGAAAGGAGGAATCCCATGCAGAAGCTCCAGACGGTCAATGCCGACACGCTCCTCTATGAGCCGCTTGAGAAGCCGTCCTTTGTGGTGGACGGTCTGATACCCACTGGCTTAACCCTGTTCTGCGGCTCACAGAAAATCGGCAAGAGCTGGCTTATGCTAAAGCTTTGCCTATGCGTGTCGCAGGGAATTCCCTTGTGGGATATGCCGACACGGGAGGGCGACGTGCTTTACCTCTGCCTTGAGGACACGTTCTGCCGCATACAGGACAGGCTGTTCCGCTTGACGGACGAAGCAAGCGGGCGGCTCCACTTTGCGGTAGCAAGCGATAAGCTGTCAGACGGTCTTATCGTGCAGTTGGAGGATTATTTAAAGGAATATCCCGACAGCAGGCTTATTGTCATTGACACCTTGCAGAAAATCCGCACCGCATCCAAAGACAACGCCTATGCAAGCGACTATGGGGACATCTCCCTTATCAAAGATTTTGCCGACAGGCACTCTCTGGCGGTCATTGTCGTACACCACATCCGAAAGCAGAATGACAGTGACGTGTTCAACAAAGTGTCTGGCACGACGGGATTGACGGGGAGTGCGGACGCAACCTTTGTCCTGCAACAGGAAAGCCGTGCGTCCAATGCCGCAAAGCTGTATGTGACGGGCAGGGACACGCCCTATCAGGAGTTCACGCTCCGCTTCCGTGATTGCAGTTGGGAACTGGTGGAGCGTAAGGAGCAGGAACAGCTTGCCAAAGAAGCGATACCAGACGTCCTTTTTCGGCTGGTGGATTTCATGCAGTGCAGGGAGGAATGGACTGGAACGGCAACGGAACTTTTGGACGCTCTGGGGGAAACAGGGACAGCGGCGAATGTCTTGACAAAATGGATGAACGAGTACCGCCTTGATTTTCTCCTTGAAAACCATATCCGCTATGACTTCTGCCGCAAGAACAGCCACAGGCTGATTTCTCTTGCAAGGCAGGAGGATACGGACGGTGACGGTAGTGACGATGGTGACGGTGTTTCTGGGATACCCCCTGCTGCTGTCACTGTCACCTAAGAAGCATGTGAAAACGGCGGCGCTGGCTTATGCGTGACGGTCAGTGACGGTGGTGACGGTGTTTTTGGGATCCCCCCCATTGCTGTCGCTGTCATGGCAAATGTATGTAAAATCGGCGGTTCTGCCCTACGGGAGAACACCCCGTAAACGCAAAGTGCAGGCGTGGGCTTTGCTCGCCCTTTTCGGCTCGTAAAGCCCCCCCTGCGAGAAAAATCTAAAGATTTTTCCGACTGCGTTTACAGGGTGTAACACACTACACTTTGCCCTGCAAAGTCGTGTGCCAGACGTTCCCTCTGGACTCCCTTAAAGCAGGGCTTACGCC
>BLMD01000102.1 GCA_011959925.1 Lachnospiraceae bacterium | reverse complement strand
ATGATTCCGGAAATTACATGGATGTATTTGAGAGGGATATTGTTGAGGCGGAAAAGAAAATCATTGTATCCAGCCCAGAGCTTACACAGGATAAGATAGAGCGCTTTACCTATCTTGTAAGGGCAAGACAGGAAGCTGGAATAACAGTGACAGTTATAACAATAGAACCACAGAACGTATCTTATGGAAGTTCGGAGCTTTGCCAGAGATTAATGGAGAAGATGCAGGAAAGCGGTATTCAAGTCATTGTAAAGGAGGAGGTAATAGAGCACTTTGCTATTATTGATGATGAACTTGTGTGGCATGGAGGAATGAACTTGCTGGGAAAAGAAGATGCATGGGATAATTTGATGCGAATCAAGTCCGATCAGGTTGCGGCAGAATTGTTGGAGATTGCATTAAAGGAATAGCAATTTAGTCACTGACTTATGGAAATGGTTGTTTTGGATTAATTCTAAAGAAGGAATAAAGAAATGTTAAAAAAGTAAAAAAAATTGTTAGTCCTTACTTGACAGCACCATATGGGGAGAAGGTGAAGGCTTATCTGAGGTGCGGGGCGAGGCCATTGCCGGGATTCACGGAGTATCCGAATCCGCAGGTGGGATATGGGGCGTTGTGTGTCGAAAATAGTCTGCCGGGGTAGAATAGAGTGGTTTTTGGGAAAATGGATGGAAAAAGAAACGGATAAAAAATATCAAATTAAAATATCCATTAAATAAATATTGACACTGGAAAAGTTATGAGTTAATATAGGTTCATATTTTAAAGAAAAGGCAGGTATGTATATGTTGGTGGTATCTGTAATGACAAAGAACAACTAAATTTAATAAAGAGGGTAAGCGTTCCAATTTTTATCAACAAAAGCGCTGTTTCCATTCTTCAGTGCCTGTCCCTGCAGCGGCAATGCAATCAGATTTCCTATACTGCTTGCAACATCCTGGGACGGATACATTCGGTCATAATAATGAAAAGATTTCAGATTGATCGAAGAGGATCCTTTATCAAGCAGAAGGCATCCAAAATTTCTTGCAAGAGAAGCGGATATCGGTTTTTTGAAAAATATCCATACATGTGCGCCTCTGCCTGATCTTGATCTTTCTACTAAAGGCAATATACCATTTCTTTCGCAGATAAGCCTTAATGCATCAACCTCTTCATGCCATTCATCATTCGTATTTGCAAAATCTGTCTTTTCAGCACCTTTCTCATGATTGTCAAAATCAAAAACAATAAATCGGCATGTGCCATCTGGGAACAATGGATATACGCCTAATACATCCGCACCATCTTCTCTATATCCAAGGAGATGCTCGATAATTTTCTTGGGCTTAAGTTCCGTCCACTTCCTATTCTCACAGGCTTCACAATTGATTTTTTCACCACGCTGTTTCGGACATATTCGGTCATTCCATCTATGATCACACTGTGGAAAATATCCTCCCTTCGTGCCTCTTTTGGCATAAACATCCATTCTTCCCCAAAACATTGCAAAATATTTATTTGCCAGTTCTTCTGTAATATATTTATTTTGAATACGTCCTCCCTGGTCAGAATCGTACTCTTCAATGCTTTCTATTTTTTCATCAAACACATTTTCTGACTCATAAGCAATATCGGCCTTATCCAGCAGTTCTTTCAATCTTCTGTTTTCATCCTGAAGGCTTCTCACTAACTTTCGAAGTGAATCTAAATCATAGGCTTCTACATTCATTTATATAATCCTCATCATCTCACCTGTCACTTTATATTTACTATCCAATATCCTTTTTTCTTAGAACCTTTTCTTTCAATGAGCCCCTTTTCTTTCAACTGACGAATTCTTTTTGTAATTGTAGTCATTCCCAACCCAACCTGCCGGCTGATTTCATTTACTTTAATGCTGCTATTTTCCTTCATTAATGAAACTATCTTTTCATCACTATCCTCAATTGTGAAGCCTGTGAGAATAGGAAGTGGACGGAACTTAAGCCCAAGAA
>BLMD01000101.1 GCA_011959925.1 Lachnospiraceae bacterium | reverse complement strand
AACACCCATAATGTATACACTCAAGTATGCATTTCCTCCCATAATTTGGGATAAAGTATAGCAGATTAATACCATTGCGATCATAAAAATTGTGTCAAGACCATCGGATACAAGTGTTGTTTTTGTCATTAGACGTATTGTGATTAACGCGAAAATTAGACCGACCAAGGAACCTACTACCAATTGTAAAAAGATGTGCATAATAATATGTTGCGATTCTCCAGAATAGATGATTCCTAGGGCAATAAAGGTCAACATATAAGCCATAGGGTCATTGCTTCCGCTTTCCATTTCCAAAAGAGATGCAGTGCTGTTCTTTAGATTTAGTTTTTTCTGACGGAGTATGGCAAATACACTTGCAGCGTCTGTGGAACCGAGCACTGCACCGACAAGAAAGCTTTCTGGCCATGTGTAACCCAAGATAAGTTTCACAAACAATGCTGTGGCGGCTGTCGTAATTGCTACGCCAATTGTTGATAAAAGAACCGACTTTACAGCGACGTCTTTTGCAAGATCCCACTTTAGATTAAATCCACCATAGAACATGATAAACAACAATGCAATGGAGCATATATTTTCTGCAAGTTTATAGTCACTGAAAGGAATTTTTAAAATTCCATCACTTCCAAAGAGCATACCAATAAACATAAACAAAATTAACGCTGGCATACCAAACTTTCCAGAAAATTTTTCGGCTATCACACACAATAATATCACAATTGCTACGAGTAGTAGGATAAAAGTCATAATCCCGTCCTTTCTATCAATCGCCTAAAAGGTTGCAGTTGAGTCAAGAACTTTGCAAGAGACTGTAACCAAAAAGACTCTTTAGTCTAATAAAGTGTTCCTATAATAATACTAACTTTTTCTGGTAAAATATGCAAGTAACGTTATAAAATTTTAATACTTGTTTATTTCCATAAGTAATGCGCTAAGTGATTGTGAAGCAGATATTTGACGAATAAAGCCCCTCGTAGCTTGCTGCGTTGCAAGTTTGATGCTTTGTCAGCTCTTGCTCTGGGGGCTGACTTTATTCGAGCAATTTGCTTGTCTCTATTAATTGTAAATAGATATATGGTATTTTACTTTGCGATAAATCTTATAGAAAATTACTGCAAAGAGTGACACAATAATATAGAGTGTAGAAAGCGCACCAGTTGTACCACCAATAAATACTAAAATCCATAAAAATATATTCATAATCAAACCTCCGAATTTATACATTAAATACTATTTGTTCTGTGTGTTGTTTGGTTTTGTCTGAG
>BLMD01000100.1 GCA_011959925.1 Lachnospiraceae bacterium | reverse complement strand
AGAAAAAACTTTTTCAATTTCTCTCTTTTGCCAGTCGCAAGGCTGAACTGTTACGATTATTAGGATTCGTTCATGTTACCTTGCCAATTAAATCCCTGACAACCTCTCCTGCAATCAAAAGCCCCGCCACGGACGGCACAAACGCCATGCTGCCCGGGATGGGCCTGCCGGAATCGGAAGGCTGCGCCGTATGAGCAATCACAGGTTCCTCGCTGGAACAGACAACCTTTAACTGTTCCACACCGCGTTTCTTCAATTCCCGCCGCATAACCCGCGCCAGCGGGCAGACCTTTGTCTTGTAAAGGTCCATCACCTCAAACCGCCCGCCGTCCAGCTTATTGCCGGCTCCCATACTGCTGATGATCGGAACCTGTTTTTCCTGTGCCTCCAATACAAGTGCTGTTTTGGCTGTTACCGTATCCACGGCGTCTACGATATAATCATACTCTTCAAACGGGAATGCGTCTTTGTTTTCCGGAAGAAAAAAACAATTGTGTATTCTGACGCAGACATCCGGGGAGATGGAACGCATACGTTCTTCCATCACTTCCGTCTTATATCTTCCGACCGTATCCCATGTCGCGATGATCTGCCGATTTAAATTGCTCACAGATACGGTATCGTGGTCGATCAGGTCAAAGGCTCCCACACCGCTTCGTATAAGCGCTTCGCATACATATCCTCCCACGCCGCCGATCCCGAATACGGCGACGCGGGAACGCTTCAGGCGGTCCAGTCCTTCTCGTCCGATCAGTAATTCTGTTCGTTCAAACTGCTCTGACATAATTTCTCCTTTACTGCGGCGGCTGCGCTTCCTGCGGCGGCTGTTCCTCTTGCGGCGGCGCGGCGGCCTGTGCTTTTAATGCGGCAAGCTGCGCTTCTGCAGCTGCCAGCAGGTCATAATTTGCCACCTGGGCCTGTCCCGCAGGAGAAAGCATTTGATAAAGCTTTCTCGCCGTCAAAATCGCCTGCTCGCTCTCCAGCGTCACTTCTCCGATTCCGTTAATCAGATTTACCACATGCGCCGCTTCCTGCGCCACGACTGCGGGACTTTCCGTACCGGGCAGCGTATAGACGATGACGGGATCTCCGTCTTCAATTCCCTCAAAAATTTTCTGCGCCGCGCTTTTGGGCAGATTGATACAGCCGTGCGAACCGCTGGTTTTATAAATGGCTCCGCCGAAACTGCTCCGCCAGGAAGCGTCATGCATCCCGACATTATTGCAAAACGGCATCCAGTAGGTAACGGGAGAGGCATAGTTTTCTCCGCGCAAAACGGCGTCCCGTTCTTTATACGTCAGCCCGTATATTCCGGTCGGCGTATCGTAATTTTTGGAAATATTACCGGATACAAAATCCGATTCGACTACCAGAGAACCATTTTTGTAAAAAAACAGATGCTGCGCCGTCAAATTGATTTCCACATACGTATCGCCATAATCATGTTCCCCGCGGCTCGCTCCTCTTCTGGCATATGTAATCTCCCGTTTTAAGGATTTTCCTGCCTGGATATCCTGAATAATCTGCGCCTTTTCCGCCTCTTTGTCGACTTTCCATCCGTAATCGCCGTTTGTAATATCGACGTCTTTCCCGTAAGACGTCCGCAGCGTATGCTTCCGGAATACCGTATTATGCCTTCCCGCCAGTTCGTCCACATAGTCCGCCACAGCCTCTTCGTTGACGGAAACCTGCATATCTGAAATATCCATCCAGGCATGCGTTACGCTGCCGTCTAATGTTTCTGTTTTTTCTCCTTCGTCGTAAGTCAAAACAACCCCGGTATACAGATTCAGCGTATCTACAAGGTCAATCAGCGCCTCGTTCTCGGATGTAACGGCCGGCTCTGCATAACAGCCCTCTTCTTCGAAAGATACCGTCTCTTTCAATCCCGAAACCGCATCCTTGAGCACACGCAGACACGCTTTTTTCTTAAGTTTGCTCCCCGGCTCCTGCGGTATGATCGTATAACCTTCGCTTGAATACTCCGAACAACGAGCGTCCACGGGTTTTTTCTGGTTTTCTTCCTGCATGCAGACGAGTGCTTCCATCTCGTCCTTCAGCTGCTTCTCTTCAAAATGAACCATCGTCGGCTCTTTCAGCGTCTGCGGCACAAACAATGCTTTGGGCCAGAACAGCCCGTTCTGCTGCCGGACAAGCTTTTGTATGCTGTCGCCAAATTCCGGCTCTAAGGAAATGGCGCTTCCTTCTATGCTCTCTTCTTCTGTGCCTGTTTCTCCGCGCGTCTGAATCGTCAGACGGTAACTTTTAATTTCCTCCTCAATTAACGCTTCCGCCTGTTTTGCGGATTTTCCGGATACCGAAATTCCGTTTAACGTAGTAGACGGAAGAAAATGACTGTAAAAATATGCCGCTGCTCCCAGATAAATGCCGACAGTTACGGCGCACAGCGCAAGCACTGCCTTTTTAACGGGAAACGGCTTTTTTTCTTCGGTCGCATCCATATCGCATCCCTCCTGATTTTTCTATGACATAAACTTCTCCTGATAACGGTTCATGCACTTGTATATCCCGTTTTACTTTAGTTTCGCTTTTTTGCTGATACCTGCTTTTTTCAGTTTTTTCCACAAAGCGGCTTTCTGTTTTCGATTCCGCTTTTTTACTGTTACCGTTAGTGTATTCCCTGTTTTTCTAAATGCTCCTGATTTGATCTTTTTTAACGCCGTTCCTTTACACTGCAGCGTTTTTAAATTCTTGCAGTTGAAAAAGGCCCGTGTACCGATCACCGCAACATGCCTGCCAAGAATCACTGTTTTTAATTTCCCGGCGTTTGCTGCCGCCTGATTTCCGATTTCCGTTACTTTGCACGATACGCCGCGGATCTTTACCGTGGCGGGAATCTTCAGCTTCGTAATCTTTTTATTCTTCACTCCTACCAGTGCAGCCGTCTTCTTTTTTGCATCGATTACCTGATACCATCCGCTGTCTGTCATTTCTTTTACACCCTGTTCAAATTTAGGTTTCTGTGTCGTCAAACCGCCGGAATTTTCCTCAGGCGCTTCTCCTGCTTTGACTACCGTAACGTTTACGGTTATCGTAAGAGAATCTGGAATCACCGCCCAGTCGGGCACATCCAAAAATAAGACCGTTCCCGCAAACTCCGCCGTTGTTCCGATTTTGGTAAGATCCATGGACAGATCCGGATTCCATACGATGCGATACGAAATATTCGTTCCGTTTACCTGCAGGACTCCCTCTGTCGGAAGGACCCGTCCGCCGAGAACGTCTATGCCTGCAGACGTCTGGCCAGATGACGGGACGGTGAACGGTTTGAGTACCGGAAGCGGGAGTATCACCCGGACCCGGTCGATCTCGCATAGTTCAGGATCGCTCGTGATTCCGTCTGCATCACAGGTCACAATACGGATTTCTTCGTCCGTATCCACCGTAATGCTTTCCGAAAATCTTTCGTCATCCGCCAGTTTAATTCCGACTGCCGGGAACACGGGCACGAAATACGCCTGCCCTTCTTTGATACCGCCGTCGGATTTCTTGGCATAATGCCCGCCGGACAATCGAATGCCTTCGACGGAAATGTCTTCGATATCGGACATGATATGGTCAATCCGGTATACGCTGTCTGCTGCTTCTAACACAGTCTCCCCCACTCTGACCGTCAGACCGGACGTTTCGTACCCTTCTGACACAGCTATCGTAAACAAATACGAACCTCCCTCTGGTATCGTTCCGTTTTCATACCCTTTCACGGATGTTACTTTATATCCTGCCTTCTGCGGAAATAAAACCGCAAATCCGTCCGATTCCCATTTTGCCCAGTATTCCCGCGCCCCGGTCGAACCGGCAGGAATTTCACGGACAGGATTTCCCGTATACCCGGGATTGTCATACCACCCCAGAAATTTCACGTTCCCTCTCACCGGCGTCGGAAGAATCACGGTTTCTTCCACATGATACTCCCCGACATCCGTTGCGTTTCCCCGGTTCAAATGATATGTGACCGGATATAACACCCTTTCCTTACGGCATACGGCGATTGCTTCGGTATCTTGTTCCGGCAGCAGATACCATCCTTCCCGATCCGAAGGCGTAAATCCCGTAACTTCTGCCGACAACCGGTATCCTTCTGTTTCTCCCACAATACAAACTTCTGTTTCCGCGCCGGCTTTTTCATAAAATACGCCGTCGGTTATGCCGTGCACCGATACCGGAAACATATTATCACGCTTCTGGCTGACTGTAATTTTCACAACCGCCCTGTGATTATCGTCTGCCAAAACCGGCAGTCCGTTCTCCTGGGACCATGTATACGTATGTTCCAACGTCCCTCCGCCTGTGTTTAAATCATATGCCGCCTGTCCCGATGCAAATTCCTCTTTCGTCCTGCTTCCGGCAGAAAAAGACGGTACATGCCCTCCTTTCAGGCTGCTGGTATCCAGATAATAGCAATTGGAAATCGAACCGTTGGAAAGATAACAGTAAACGGCTCCCGCTTCGTCTCCTGCCCGGCGCAGCAGCTTCCCGTAATTATAACACCCCGATGTCGTACCGTATAAGCACACACCGATTCCCGCCGTTCTCGTATGTTCCGCAGGCGTTCCCCGGATCACCGCATGATTGGCGCACAAAAGCACAAAAGATCCCTTTCCGCTATACCCCGTGATTCCCCCCGTCGATGCCATGCCGTCTGAAATGAGTTCTCCCGTTACCGTACATTTGGATATTGTACCGTAACTTTCTCCTGTGATCCCACCGGTAAACACATCGGCATCTTTCTGGTTTTGAAACGTCACTGCCGCATCCATCACACAATGTTCGATCCTTCCCGTATTGTGCCCGGCGATTCCACCCATTCCGCTGCCGCCGCCGTCAAACAGAATTGTCCCGTCTATCCTGCAGTCTGAAATACTTCCGGCATTGTTTCCCGCGATGCCGCCGGTCCAGACATTCCCGAACGAGAGTTTTCCTCCGGTAATTCTGCATTCGCGGATCGTCCCCTCGTTATTTCCTGCAATACCGCCGGAAAAATTATGGCGGCACGTCAGATCCGGTTCTGTCAGATTTACATGTTTTACAACACCGCTCTCTCCGATGTTTCCAAATAATCCTCCGTAACTATATGCATATTCATATGTCAGATTGGCAATCGAATGCCCGCCGCCGTCAAATGTCCCAAGAAACGGAACCGCCGGATTTCCGATCGCCCTGTGCAGCGTTCCCGTCAAATCCAGGTCACACAAAAGCGTTACCGTCTGTCCTTCGTAACTGTTTCCAAAAGCCGCGCTTTTGACAAAAGCGTTCCACTCTTCTTGATCGGAAATAGTAACATGGGAAACGACAAGCGCTTCCATCGCAGCGCTTAAATCCAGCACAGCATGCAGAATCTCACTCTCCGACAGGCTTTGTGACTGACTGAGTTCCCGTGCTTTTGCAAGTTCTTCCAAAAAGCGCTCCCACGTGGAAACCGTATAATCGGATTCCGTAAGCCGCTGCGCCTCATCAATCACTTCCAAAAGACGCGAACGGTCCACATGGTCTATGCGGTCGCTAAACGCTTTGATACAGACATTTCTGTAATCGGCATTCAGTTCACCCGTATCTTTCCATTCCCTGCCCGTATAAAAAAATGATTGTCCGGGTTCTGAGGAATATTTCTCCTTATTTTCTTCAAATGTCACGCTTTCAAAATATGTTCTTACTTCCTCTCCTTCTTTTGCAGTCAAACAGACCGCAACCGCATAGCGCATTCCGCTGTCCAAAACCACGCCCCTGTCCAAAGGAACCGTATGGTAGCCGGGATAGGAAAGGCTTCCGCTCTGGGAATAGACGATTCTTCCGTCTGAGGGACGCTGCATCGTCCCGTCTCCCTCTGCATATACCTCGATCCGGTAATCATAATTTTTAAACGCCCGGAACGAAACCGCCTTAAGCTCCTGTATCTGCGGAGCGGTAAACAGATTTGCCGATGTGTCATAACCGATCAGTGAATTGACATCCGCACCGTCATAAGCATCGATCTGGTCATAATGATCCGCCGGTTCCGCCTGAAAACTGCAAAAAGAATCGAGCGTTGCGTCTTCATAGGAAATCCAGAAATATCCATCTTCTCCCCAATTGCTTCCCCAGCTGTTTCTGCATTTCCAGGCACCGTCTGCGTTTGGTTTTCTACCGTTATCGTCAAAATTCATTTTATCAAAGTGATCGTCCCATCCGACAATACTTACCGCATGATCTGTCGTATGTTCATCGGCATGATATACCATTTCCTGTGCCGTGCCCACCGTTCCGTCTCCGGTGTAAAAAGAACACATAACTGCTCCCGTTTCCATAACTGCCTGCTTGATATCTTCCGGCATATGCAAAATACTGGCATCCGTCAGACGGCTAACACAAGAAGTCCTGGCGCTCTCTGGAAGATCCGGCATCACGTCATATGCTGCATACGGATATTCGCTTTCCGACGCTGCGCCGTACCAATTCGCCAGCACCGCCGTCGCCTGAAAATGGTTTCCTCCGCCATACCAGCCATACACAGGATCCTGCTTGTCCTCTCCATCGGAAAGCCGTTCATTTCTCCTGTGCGCAAAGTAAGAGAGATGACGTTCCGAATAGTCCGTATCCGCCGCAGAAGAATACCCTTTTTTTATCATATTGGTCTCCATGGAGCTAAGCGCCGCATGCGCCCAGCAGGTTCCCCACTGTCCCTGACTTCTCACTGCCGGAAGCTCTCCCTGCTCCAGCATAGAATAATCGGAAGGAAATGCTCTCGTTTGAGAAGCCTTCCGTCTCTTTTCCGGTTCTTCGTAAGCAGACTCGCCCTCTATCTTATTTCCGTCTTCATCTACCCACACGGTCGCTTGATAACCGGACGGCGAAACCCCGCCTTCTTTTTTCAGTGTATAGACCGGTACGTCTTCTTCCTCCAAAAGAATTTTCTGCTCCGGTTTTGTCCGCGCCTTGATGACCGGAAATTTATAAAACACATCTTCTGCAGATACCCTCGTATCCGATATCGGCAAAACTGCAAAAACCGCGGCAAGCAGCAAACTCAATCCTCTCTTTTTTAACCGTTTGTTTTTCATGATTCCTGCCTCTCTATGCTATGTATCCCATTGATCGTTTCCTCAAACAGTTCCCATCGGCCGACGCTTACCACCATCCCGATCCGACGGTTTGTTATATATAGAATAATCGATCGGCTCATAAGAAGTCAAGTAAAGACACCCCTGCCGTATTATATTTTATTTTCCATAATGTCCGCATAACAGATTGACATCGAAAACGCCTGAAACGCACAGCATGCGCCGTTCAAATCTTAAGAATTTACTAATTTTTTATTATTTTTGAAAATTAAGATTGTAGCAAAAAAACGCCTGTGCTATAATTTTTTCCAATAGAGCATATTAATGTAAAAACAAGATAAAAATTAAGGGTGAAGAGCGTGAATATTCCAACAGTTAAAAGGATTACATGGAGAGATACTGCCGCCGCATATTTCCAAAAATACAGGCACGGACTGCTCCTTTTGTATTTTCTGATCTATCTTCCCTGGTTTCAATGGCTGGAAGATACGGTTACAAGCCGGTTTCATGAAATACACATGAGCATCGACGATTCGATTCCGTTTATTGAATATTTTATCGTGCCATACCTGTTGTGGTTTTTCTATATTGCCGCGGCAATCCTTTATTTCTTGCTGAAAAACAAGAACGAATATTACAGGCTCTGCACGTTTTTATTTATCGGTATGACGGTTTTTTTGATTATTTCCACCGTCTATCCCAACGGTCATTACCTGCGGCCGGATAAATTCGAACGGGACAATATATTCGTGGACATGGTGAAATGTCTCTACTGCGCAGACACGCCGACGAACCTGTTCCCAAGCATTCACGTATACAATTCTATCGGCGTAAATATCGCGGTCTGGCACAGTGAAGATTTCCGCCAAAACAATTTTATACGCTTCGGATCGCTGATTTTAATGGTCAGCATCATCTTATCCACCGTATTTTTAAAACAGCACTCCGTTTTTGATGTGATTACGGGCATTGTGTTTTCTGCCTTTATGTATACTATGATCTATTCCATCAGCGGATTGCTTGCCGGCAATTCCAAACATCCGGTTGAAAACCTTGTCCGACGTGTGTAGCACAAATATCATGCCAAAAGAGGCTGCCGCATAGATTTCTTAAATCCATGCGGCAGCCTCAGCATCTATAGCATCTATTTTTTTGTTTCATACGGTTTAGACATAATAGTATTTTGTTGGAACTGCTGTTCAAGCACACGATAGATTTTGAACACATCAGGAAAAATAACCTTTGCACCACGTTTTGCCATAGCCAGAACATGACGTGCATTTTCCTCTATATCAGCGGCTATTCTGTCATCAATTCTAATGGGGCAGTTATTTTTATCAATGTATGCCGTCAAATATTTTCTCGTTGCAGGGCACATATTCTGGATTAGAAATGCTGTTTTCCTTCCAAGAACTGTACCGAAACGAATTGTATGGCAATGTCCATATTTATTGATTTTATCCTGTTCTATCCGCTTGAGCAAGGACGGCTATGCAGCGTTCCATTTATAACATCTTTATTTTGCATAAGCTTGTCATCTGGAAAATCCTGATAATACTGATCCGAAAGAACATACAACTGAGCCTGTGGCATAAAAAATCTCCTAATAATATGGTACATATAAAAGTAACGCCCTGCTTTCTGGCAGGGCATTACAAACATTTTAATCCCGAACATTTATAAGCCGCATAGCAGGGAGCGAACACTATTTTCGGGAGAATCATTTTATCCTTATAATAGTATAATACGAACAAAAGTAGTCTATGTCAATCACGCTTTAAAAAATTCTTATACCTTATTTATTTTATCCCTATCTGGCTTCACTTATAGTCTATATTACAATTAAAATTCAATTACCACAAACGAAACAGCTGTATTCCCTTCCGCGCCGCCCGATACGGCAGCGTTTCCAGTTCTTTGACCGCCCGCTTTAATTCTTTGCGTATCTCAATCTGCTGCGGACAATGCTGTTCACATTTCCCACATTGCCTGCACTGCGACGCGCTGCTTTGGTTTTTCCGGAACGCGGTGCACTGTAAATATTCTTTCCGCGCCCCGCTTTTTGTCTCGGAATACATTTCGTTATAACAGCGGAACGTGACAGGAATATCCACGCCAAACGGGCACGGCATGCAATAGCCGCAGCCGGTGCAATTGACTTTTACCGTCTTTTCGATCTCTTCTTTGACTTTTTCTACAAGCGCCGCGTCTTCTTTGGAAAAATGCCCCGCCGTTCCCTTTTCTGCAGTTATGACATTTTCTGCAATCATTTCCATAGAATTCATGCCAGAAAGCACACAGGTCACTTCAGGCTGGTCATACAGCCAGCGGAACGCCAGCTCTGCGGGCGTCCTGGCGAGGGGATCCGTTTCAAACAGCTTTTTTGCTTCTTTCGGCAGCAGATTGACCAGCCTGCCGCCCCGAAGCGGTTCCATGATAATGACCGGCAGGCCCTTGCCTGCGGCATACGTAAGGCCTTCCCTTCCCGCCTGGCTGTGCTCGTCCATATAATTATACTGGATCTGGCAGAAATCCCAGTCATATGCGTCCACAAGCTGCTGAAACATCTCCGTGTGTCCGTGATAGGAAAATCCGATGTTGCGGATCGCGCCCGACTCCATCTTCGCCGCGATCCAGTCCAAAATCCCCATATGCTTTAATTTTTCCCAGGTATCCGTATCTGTGAGCATATGCATCAGATAATAATCGATATAATCGGTCTGCAGACGGCGCAGCTCCTCCTGAAACGTCTTTTCTACGCCTTCTATGGATTTGATCATATAGTGCGGCAGTTTTGTCGCAATGTATACGTCTTTGCGGCAGTTATTTTTGTGTAAGATCTCTCCAAGCGCTGCCTCACTGCCCGGATAGATATATGCCGTATCAAAATAATTTACGCCGGACCGTATGGCATACATCACTTCCTGCTCGGCTTTCCGAAGATCAATGCCGCTTCCTTTTCTGGTAAAACGCATACAGCCGTAGCCCAGTACGGACAGCTCATTTCCTTTTTTGTCTTTGCGGTACTGCATCGCAATCCCCCTCTGTCTGTTTCCGTATCCGCTATTTACGGATCGACTTTGCCAATTTGTCTATTTCATCCAGCCAGATCGCTGCGCTCGCATCGGAAGGCATCCGAAGATCTCCTCTCGGCGACATTGCAACCGTTCCGACCTTTGGTCCGTCCGGCAGGCAGGAACGTTTAAACTGCTGGGAAAAGAAACGACGATAGAAATTCTCAAGCCACTTTATAATCACGTCTTCCCCGTATTTATCCAAAAACGCCTGTTTTGCCAGACGGTATATTTTTTTCGGCGGATACCCAAACCGGAGCATATAATACAGGAAAAAATCATGCAGCTCATAAGGTCCGACCAAATCTTCTGTCTTCTGTGAAATTTTCCCGTCTTCCGGCGGCAGAAGTTCCGGACTGACCGGCGTATCCAGTACATCGGTCAGCACGTCACATAACACAGCGTCTCCGCAGGTATCCGCATAATAACGCACCAGATGGCGGACCAGAGTTTTCGGTACGGAAGCGTTGACCCCGTACATCGACATATGGTCACCGTTATAGGTTGCCCAGCCCAGCGCAAGTTCCGACATGTCGCCCGTTCCGATCACCATACCGCCTTCTTTATTGGCAAGATCCATCAAAATCTGCGTACGTTCTCTTGCCTGCGCATTTTCATAAGTCACATCGTGTATCGATTCGTCTTGTCCGATATCTTTAAAATGTACGCAGACGGAAGCTTGAATCGGAATCTCCAAAAACGATGCTCCCAGGCATTTGACCATACGGACCGCATTGGCATACGTGCGGTCCGTCGTTCCAAATCCCGGCATCGTAACGGCCTTAATCCCCTTTCGATCCAGCCCTAAGCGGTCAAATGCACGAACCGTAACCAACAGCGCAAGAGCCGAATCCAGCCCTCCCGAAATACCCACGACAGCGCACCTGCAATTGGTATGCCGAAGCCTCTGGTACAGCCCCATAGCCTGTATGGTCAAAATCTCATCGCAGCGCTGCTCCCGCTCTTCCTTTCGTCCCGGCACAAAAGGAGACGGATCGATTCTGCGGGTCAGCGTAAGTTCTTCCGGATGCAGCGAAAATACCACTTCCCGATAGCTCTCTTTCGGATCCCAGGGCGCAAATACAGTATTTCTTCTGCGTTCTTCCAAAAGCTTATTCAGATCGATTTCCGTAACCGTCACTTCATTTTCAAAACGCTCGGATTCCGCCAGAAGAACGCCGTTTTCCGCAATGAGATTATGTCCGGAATAAACGACGTCCTGCGTCGACTCTCCGATTCCGGCTCCGGCATAGACATATCCGCAAAGCAGCCTTGCTGACTGTCCGCAGACAAGATCTCTTCGGTACACTTCTTTTCCAGTCGCTTCGTCGCTTGCCGAAAGATTAACAATCAATACGGCTCCGGAAAGCGCGTGCGCAATGCTCGGAGGGTTCGGCGCCCACAGATCTTCGCAGATTTCCGCCGCAATCACAAGCCCCGGCACCGCAGAACAGGAAAATAAAAGATTCCTTCCCATCGGCACAGGTTTACCGCCAATCGTAACGGAAACACATGCCTCCATTCCTTTTGCAAAATGGCGAAGTTCATAAAATTCATTGTAGTTCGGCAAATGCGTCTTTGGGACAATGCCCAAAATCTCTCCGCCGCATACGGCAGCCGCCGTATTGTACAGCTTTCCTTTATAAGAAACCGGAAGCCCTACAAAAACAATGGCATCCGTCTCTTTCGTATATGCTGCGATCTCTGATAATCCCGACATCGCCCGTTCGATCAGCAATTCCTGCAAAAACAGATCACCGCAGGAATACCCTGTCATGCACAGTTCCGGAAATACGATTACTTTCGCGCCTGCAGCCGCACATGTTCTGATATTTTCACAAATTTTACTTATATTGTAAGTGACATCCGCCACCTTAAGATCCGGCGTCACTGCCGCAATTCTGATATATCCGTCTTTCAATGTGTCTGTGTCCTCCTATCTGCCGGATGGTATACCGGTATCGCCGGCTACTGCCGCCTGATTTTCTTTAATTCCTCTGTATGGAACGCATATTTTGTATTGCAAAAATGGCATTTGACCTCGATGCCCCCGCCGTCTGCAATCATCTCATCGAGATCTTTTTTTCCGATCGTAGCCAGGGATTTTGCTATCCGTTCTTTGGAACAGCCGCAGGAAAACTGCACCGGCATCGTATCCGTCACTTCAAACGGAATGTCTCCGAGAATCTCTGCCAAAAGTGTCTCCGGCGTATCGCTTTTTTCCAGAAGCGCGGTAATCCCCTCCATATCTGCAATCCGCTGTTCTAACTTACCGATTGTCTCTTCGTCCGTAAACGGCAGAAGCTGGAGGATAAATCCTCCCGCACGGCGTACCGTATTATCTTTATTCATCAGTACGCCAAGCCCGACGGAAGAAGGAATCTGTTCGGAGGATGCAAAATAATAGGTCAGATCATCCGCAATCTCTCCGGTCTTTAATTCAATCTGCCCCACATACGGCTCTTTCATTCCCATATCTTTGATCACGCTCATCACCCCGATGCCCAGCGCCCCGCCTACGTCCAATTTGCCCTGTGCATTCGGCGGAAGTATGACATCTGCAACGGAAGGATATCCTTTCACATTGCCAGCGGAATCTGCCGTAACCGTCAGCCCCTTTGCCGGACCGCTGCCCTGAATCTGTATCGTTAAAAGATCCTTCTCTCCCTTCATCATAGCGCCCATCATAACTGCGCCGGATAGCAGGCGGCCGAGCGCCGCCGTAATCACCGGGCTTGTATGGTGATGTTTTCTTGCCGTTTCCGTTAATTCTTTTGAGGTGACGGCAAATGCGCGGATCTTACCGCCCGCCGCCGTCGCCCTTACCATATAATCTGACATCTGTTATGCCCCCTTATTCTTTGTACATTCCCTTGCAACAAAATAAATCCGCTCTTCCTTCTCGCCGGGCGCATGCACAAGGTCTTCTCCGAAACATGCGGCCAGCGAAAGATTCGCTTCTTTCAGCAGCCGCCGGATCGTCTCTGCTTCATAGCCCTTCTGAAAATGTGTTTCCTCATATTTTTGATATCTGCCGTCCTCTTCTCTGACAAACAGCGTCAGATCATATGCGTTGACCCGCGTTGTTTCGTCATAGTAATTGTCCCAGATAAAACTCGCTTCCTCCCTGTTTTCACAGATCGTCGTTTCTCCCAAAATCTCTCTGTATTTATATAGGGTGTTCAGATCAAATATAAAAATACCGCCCGGATCTAAATAATTATCGACCAGCGAAAAAACGGAACGAAGCTCTTTTTCGTCCATCATATAATTCATCGAATCACAGATACTCACGACTGCACGCACCGTTCCGTAAAGTTCAAATTCCCGCATATCCTGATGAAGATATAAAATATCGGAGCCTTTCGTTCCCTGCTCCATCGCGATTCCAAGCATCTCTTCCGAACTGTCCAGACCGATCATATCATATCCGGCCTCTGACAAAAGCCGCGTCATCTTTCCGGTCCCGCATCCTAAGTCCAATACCAGCCCGTCCGAAATGCCGTACTGCCTTAATACACGGATCAGCTCCCTGCTCCACGCCTGATAAGGCACATTATCCATAAACAAATCATAGACTTCTGCAAATCCGCTGTATGCTCGCATCGGCATCTTTCCTCCATTCGTAACCTATAACTTCTCGGAATCTTCAGCCCTTATTTCATGGGTCTTTCAGAACCTATTTT
>BLMD01000099.1 GCA_011959925.1 Lachnospiraceae bacterium | reverse complement strand
TTGTACAAAAACGTCTGCCGATGGGCGGCTGTATCGGTTTTGACGGCAGAACCGTCAGTGCAGAGACAGGGGAAGCTTACCGTAAAGCGGCCGTGGAAAAAAAGGGAACTCTCTGGATGCAGGGTGATTTGACAGAGGCGTTTTGGACAGATCGGCCGAAGATGCCATGCGCTCCCTTTTTTATCTTATCGGAGCAGTATTCCGGAAAAAGTACAGCCGATAAACTGGCGGATATCCGAAACGAGATGAAAGAAGCGGGGGCAGATGTGCATCTGCTGTCGTCTCTTTGCGATATTGCATGGATTTTAAATGTACGGGGGAATGATATTACCCATGTTCCGGTGGTGTTATCGTATCTTGCGGTTACCATGCGGGAGTGTATCTGGTTTTTACGGGAAGAAATGATAACCAAAGAGCAGAGGGCGTATTTAGAAGAAAATCATGTGGCGACTCGTCCTTACGAGGCGATCGATGCTTACATCGCTTCACTGAACGCAGGCGCCGTGCTCTATGACGGGGAAACGCTCAATATGAAACTGGCGGCGTCGATTCCCAAAGGCGTGCAGGTAATTCTTGGGCACAATCCGTCCGAATGGCAGAAAGCCATAAAAAATCCCGTAGAGACAGAGCATATCAAACGCGCCCATATCAAGGACGGCGTGGCGTTTACAAAATTTATGTATTGGCTGAAAACGCGGATCGCGTCCGAAGAGATCACAGAGATTTCCGCTTCGGATTATCTGCTGAAACGGCGGCAGGAACAGGAGCATTTTTTAGACGTAAGTTTTGATACGATTTGTGCGTACGGAGAACATGCCGCGATGATGCATTATGCGGCGTCGAAAGAGACAGACGCGCGTTTGAAGCCGGAAGGTTTTTTGCTGGTGGATTCCGGAGGACATTATCTGGAAGGGACGACAGACATTACAAGAACGCTGGCGCTGGGAGCGGTTACGCAAGAGATGAAACGGCATTTTACGGCGGTTGTGCGTGGAAATTTAAATCTGGCGTCGGCGAAATTTTTGCAGGGCGTAAAAGGAACCCAGTTAGATGTGCTGGCAAGGAAACCGATCTGGGACCTGGGACTGGATTACCGCTGCGGCACGGGACACGGCGTCGGCTATCTTTTGAATGTGCACGAAGGACCGAATGCGTTTCGCTATAAGCAGCGGGAAGGTGCCGAAGATCTGACCGTATTAAAAGAAGGCATGGTGACGACGGACGAGCCCGGTATTTATCTGGAAGGCGCATACGGCATCCGCATCGAAAACGAACTGTTATGTCAAAAAGCGGAAGAAACCGAATACGGACAGTTTTTGTGTTTTGAAACTATCACCTATGCTCCGATTGACTTAGACGCGGTAGATGCGTCGGAATTGACCGAAAGAGAAAAGATGCAGTTGAATGCATATCATCAAAAGGTATATAAGATGCTTGCTCCGTTTCTGACGGAAGAAGAAGCGGAATGGCTGAAAGGATACACGAGGGAACTATGAAAAAATTAGTATTGATCGACGGACACAGTATTTTAAACCGGGCGTTTTTTGGGATTCCGGATCTGACAAATGCAGAAGGCGTGCATACCAATGCCGTGTACGGGTTTTTGAATATTTTATTTAAAATTATAGACGAGGAGCAGCCGGATTATCTGACGGTTGCTTTTGACGTGCATGCGCCTACGTTTCGGCATCGCATGTATGCGGAATATAAGGGAACCAGAAAACCGATGGCCGAGGAACTGCGCCAGCAGGTTCCTTTGATGAAAGAAATGCTTACGGCAATGGGTGTTGTCATAGTGGAACGGGAAGGCTATGAAGCCGACGATATCTTAGGAACGCTTGCCGGACGGGCAGAAGAAGCGGGACTCTCCGTTTCACTGGTGTCCGGAGACCGGGATCTGCTGCAGCTGGCTACGGAGCAGGTTAAGATCAGGATTCCAAAGACAAAACGGACGGGAACGGAAATCGAAGATTATTATGCGGGCGACGTGAAAAACAGATATCAGGTCACGCCGAAAGAGTTTATTGATGTCAAAGCGCTGATGGGGGATGCGTCGGATAATATTCCGGGCGTACCGGGCATCGGTGAAAAAACGGCGACGAATCTGATCGCGGCTTACGGCAGTATAGAGAATGCATATGAACATTTAGAAGAGATCAAACCGAACCGGGCAAAAGAAAAGCTGAGAGAAGGCTACGATCTTGCCGTTTTGTCCAAAAAACTGGCGGCGATCGATACCAATGTCCCGATCGATTATTCGTTAGAAGCTGCAAAACTCGAAAATCTCTATACAAAAGAAGCGTACCTGCTTTGTAAACGTCTGGATTTGAAACAGATCTTAAGCCGTTTTCAGACGGATGTGCAAAAGAACGGTGTGGAGGAGAGTTTCCGCAGCATAGAGGATTTTGCGCAGGCAGACGCGTATCTGACAAAAGCAAAAGCGGCGGGAAGTTTAAGTATCGTTCCCGCAGCGGATGGAGGGACGCTGCTCGGCGCTGCAGTCTGTTTCGGAAAAGAAGATACGGCTTTTCTGCCGGTGACGGGATTGCTGACAGAAGAGTATTTAAAGGGGAGACTTCTGGATCTGATCCAATCGACGGAGATTTCTTTTCTGGATTTAAAAGCGATGGTGAAATTCTTTTCGCTTCCGACCAATGATGCGGCGCTTAGGGAAAGGCTGTTTGACTGCACAATTGCGGCGTATCTGCTCAATCCGTTAAAGAACGGCTATGAATATGAAGACATTGCAAAGGATTACCTGAATCTGATGATTCCTTCCAGAGAAGATTTTCTTGGGAAAAGGAGCTTTGCAGCGGCGATGGAAGAGACGCCGGACGAATGTTTGAAATGCGTCTGTTATATGGCGTATACTGCGTTTTCAGCAAAAGAAGTGTTGGAAGCATCCTTAAAAAAAGCGGATATGGATACGCTGTATCGGGAAATGGAACTGCCGCTGGCCTATGTGCTGGCAGATATGGAGCAGGCGGGGATTGCGGCAGATAAGCAGGCGCTTGCCGATTACGGAAAAGGTTTGCAGGAGCGGATTTGTGAACTGACGCAGAGCATATATGAAAAAGCGGGAGAAGAATTTAATATCAATTCTCCCAAGCAGCTTGGCGTGATTTTATTTGAAAAACTAAATATGCCTTACGGAAAAAAGACGAAGACCGGATATTCCACGGCGGCGGACGTACTTGACAAGCTTGCGCCGGAGTATCCGCTGGTGGCGGAAATTTTAGAATACAGGCAGCTTGCAAAGCTAAAGTCTACCTACGCAGACGGACTGGCAAATGTGATCGATGAAACGGGCCGGATTCACAGCACGTTCCATCAGACGATTACGGCGACCGGAAGAATCAGCAGCGCAGATCCGAATCTGCAGAATATTCCGATTCGGATGGAGCAGGGACGCCTGATTCGGAAAGTTTTTTCGCCGGCAGAAGGATGCGTCTTTGTCGATGCGGATTATTCTCAGATCGAGCTTCGCGTGCTTGCCCATATGTCGGGGGACGAGCAGTTGATCGAGGCGTATCGGCAGGCGGAGGATATTCACCGGATCACGGCGTCTCAGGTTTTTCACGTTCCGTTTGACGAAGTGACGGATTTACAGAGACGCAATGCAAAAGCCGTAAATTTTGGAATTGTGTACGGGATCAGTTCGTTTGGATTAAGCCAGGACCTTAGTATCAGTAAAAAAGAAGCGGCGGAATATATCGAGAGGTATTTTGATTCCTATCCGAAGATCAAATCCTTTTTGGACGGGCTGGTGGCGCAGGCAAAGGAAAAAGGGTATTCCCTGACGCTGTTTCTGCGCCGCAGACCGCTGCCGGAACTCTCATCCGGTAATTTTATGCAGCGTTCGTTCGGGGAACGCGTGGCAATGAACGCGCCGATTCAGGGAACGGCGGCGGATATCATTAAGATTGCAATGATACGCGTGCATGACCGCCTGGCGGCGGAAGGAATGAAATCCAGGCTGATCCTGCAGGTGCACGACGAGCTTTTGGTAGAGGCAAAGTCAGAAGAACTGGAAGAAGTAAAGAAGATTTTGCTGGAAGAGATGCAGGGAGCCGCCAGGATGTCGGTCAATTTAGAAATCGATATGCATACCGGAACAAACTGGTATGAGGCGAAATAGGTGGAACTATGAGATTTATTGGGATTACAGGAGGAATCGGAGCCGGAAAATCAGAGATTCTGCATTTTATAGAAAAGGAATATCCGGCGCGTATCATTTTAGCGGACGAACTTGCGCATCAGCTGATGCAGCCGGACGGGATCTGCTTTCCCAAGATTCGGGAACTGTTTAGCGGCGAAGATATGTTTCTTTCGTCCGGCGGTTTGGATCCCGTTAAGGTTTCGGAAATGATTTTCCGGGACAAACAAAAGCTTGAGCAATTAAACCGCATTGTGCATCCTGCCGTTAAGCGGGAAATTATAAGAATTGCAGAAGCGGAACGCGCCGCGGGAACAATTTCATATTTGATTTTAGAAGCGGCGCTGCTGATTGAAGAGGGATACGGCAAGATCTGCGACGAGCTTTGGCTGATCGATACTTCAGAGAAAAACCGCCGTATACGGTTAAAAGAAACCCGTGGATATTCCGACGAAAAAATAGACGCGGTATTTGCAAACCAGCTTTCGGAGGAAGCATACAGAACACACTGCAGTATTGTGATCGACAACAACGGTTCTCTGGAAGAGGCCTGCCGTCAGGTCAAAGCGGCGTTTGCGCGCTTGGAACCGAAAAAAGATGTTTAAGGAGATGAAAAGATGGAGAAGAGAGAAATCGGGGGCGAATTGGTATTCGGACTGGACATCGGAACACGGAATGTCGTAGGAACCGTCGGATACAAAATCGGAAAAGAATTTATCGTGATGGCGCAGTATTCCAAAGAGCATGAAACACGTGCGATGCTGGACGGGCAGATCCATGATATCGGCAGGGTGTCAGGCACGATTAGGGCTGTAAAAGAGGCGCTGGAAAACGAGACGGGCCAGACGCTTACGTCTGTCTGCATTGCCGCTGCCGGGCGCGTATTAAAGACCGTGACGACAAATGTGGAACAAAACTATGAGGCGGAGTCGGTTGTTTCTGCCGAAGACGTTCATACGCTGGATCTGCTGGGCATAGAAAAAGCGCAGGAAATCTTAAAGGATGAGAACGATACGAATTACAAATTTTACTGCGTCGGTTATTCCGTTGTAAAATATTACTTAAACGACGAGGTATTTTCCAATTTGGAAGGCCATAAGGCAGAGAAGGTCGCAGAGGATATTATCGTTACATTCCTGCCGGAAGACGTGATCGACGGTTTATATGCGGCGGTGGCAATGGCGGGACTTACCGTTGCGAATCTGACGTTAGAGCCGATTGCGGCGATGGATATTGCAATTCCGGAAAATTACCGGATGTTGAATATTGCACTGGTCGATATCGGCGCCGGAACTTCTGATATCTGTGTCACAAGAGACGGCAGCATCATCGCATACGGCATGATCCCGCTTGCCGGAGACGAGATCACGGAACTGATCGCGCAGAATTACCTGGTGGATTTTCAGACGGCAGAGCGTATGAAACTGGATTCTACAACCGGGACGGAAATCGAATATACGGATATTATGCTGCTGAAACATACGATTCCGGCAGAGGAAATATGGGAATTGACAGACGGAATGGTCAATACGGTCGCTTCGGATATTGCAGATAAGATTCTGGAATTAAACGGAGAGAGGAGCGTGAAAGCGGTCTTTATCGTCGGCGGGGGCGGAAAAATTCATGGATTTGACAAGCTTCTGGCAGACAAGTTAAAGCTTCCCTATGAGCGTGTGGCGCTGCGCGGAGAAGAAGTGCTGCAGTCGGTGACGTTTGAGCAGCCGGAAATCAGAAAAGATCCGCTGCTGGTGACGCCGGTGGGTATCTGCCTGAATTACTGTGCGCAGAAAAACAGTTTTATGCTGGTTCATTTTAACGGAGAACGGATTAAATTATATGACAATAACAGGCTGACAATTGTAGACGCCGCGCTTCAGGCAGGATTTCCAAACAGTTCCCTGTTTCCGCGCCGCGGGAAAGAAATTAATTTTACGGTCAACGGAAGCCCGAGGATTGCAAGAGGAGAAGCCGGAGAACCTGCGGTTGTAAAAGTAAACGATACATTGACGAATCTCAATGCGCCGCTGACGGCAAACAGCTACATTACGATTGAGCCTTCGACAGAAGGAAAACCGGCGGAAATCACGGTTGCAGATATCGCCGAATATGTGGAGGAAACGATCGGTTTTCAGGTCAACGGACAGACGGTGACTTGTCCGAAACTGATTGAGGCAAACGGAGAGATTGTGCCGTCTTCCTATCAGATTGCGGAAGGCGACGAAATTAAGACGAGGGATTACTATACGCTGCAGCAGTTGATGGATTATATGGATATTCAGCCAAACGAAGACTGGATTGTGACGGTAGACCACAGCCCTGCGGACAGCGATACGCGTATTTATGCAGGCGTTACGGTGGAATGGACGGAAAAATCCTGGGAAGCAGAGGAAGAAGACGAGCTTTTGGAAGAAGAGATACAAGAACAGGAAGCAGAAGCAGAGGATCAGGCAAAACCGGAAGAAACAGAGGAACCGGAAGAAGCGGGCGTACCGCAGGAAAGCGCAGAAGAATCGATTAGGCACGCCGAAGGGATGCAGCCGGCAGGCAGAAGGGAGCCTTTGGATGACGGCGACGGCATGGAAGTTTGGGTGAACGGCTCTCCGGTCAATCTTACCGGAAAAGATAGTTTTATCTTTGTGGATATTTTTGATTTTATTGATTTTGACCTGACGGCGTCAAAAGGAAGACTGATCGTAATCAAAGTAAACGGAGAATACGCAGAATATACGCGTCCGCTGCATAACGGCGATACGATTGAAATTTATTGGGAAGAGAAGTAGAGCGATGGAATTATGCAGTATAGCAAGCGGAAGCAGCGGAAATTGCGTTATGGCGGGCGACGGCAGGAGCCATTTGCTGATCGATGCGGGCATCAGCGGCAGAAGAATTGAGCGGGGATTGCAGGAGCTGGGTCACAAGACGTCCGAGATGAAGGCGATTTTGGTCACGCATGAACATATCGACCATATCAGCGGCATCGGTGTGCTTGCCAGAAAGTACAGCATCCCCATTTATGCGACGGAAGGAACGAAACAGGCGGTGTTACATACAAAGACGGTCGGTTCGATCGATCCGGATTTATTTTATACGATCGTTCCCAACGAGACGTTTCGGATCGGCGATCTGGAAATCATACCCATTCGGATTTCCCATGATGCGGCTGACCCGGTTGCGTATAAGATCAGAAGCAACGGGACGTCGGCTGCTGTCGTGACCGATCTTGGCAGGTTTGACCATGAGATCATTGAACATTTAAGGGGGCTGCATCTACTTTTGCTGGAAGCCAATCATGATGTCAATATGCTTCAGACGGGTCCGTATCCTTATTTTCTGAAACAGAGAATTTTCGGAGATAGGGGACATTTGTCGAATGAACTCTGCGGACAGCTTTTAGGAAAGATTTTACACGATCAATTTCGAGCGGTGATGCTGGGGCATTTAAGTAAAGAAAATAATTTTCCGGAGCTTGCATATGAGACAGTACGCCTGGAGATTACGATGGGGGACTGCCCGTATACCGGGAATGATTTTCCTATTTATGTGGCGGAACGGGAATGTGTGACAAGACTGCCGTCGGTGTAGAATGTTGGAAAAGGATGAAATCAGGATGATAAAAAAGATCGGAATATGTTTCCTGGGCATTGTGCTTCTTTTGGCTGCCGTAATTTTGGGATATGTCCTTTATATGCAGGCGCAGTATTACAGAATCGAAGATTTTATGAAAGTGGAGACAAAAAATCAAACACAGGAACGGGCCAAACCGGATACGCCGTACCGTATCATGACTTATAACATAGGTTTTGGCGCGTATTCGGCGGATTATTCGTTTTTTATGGATACGGGAGAGATGAAAGACGGCACGAAAACGGCGGGAATGCATGCTAGGGCGGTTTCAAAGGAAGCAGAAGAAAAGAATACGGCGGGCAGCCTTTCCGTTTTGCAGCGGCAGAAGGCGGATTTTATGTTTGTGCAGGAAGTGGATGAAAAAGCCACCAGAAGCTATCAGGTCAATCAGAGAGCGGCGCTGGAAGAAGGGCTTTCCGATTACGCCTGTGTATTTGCAAATAATTTTCACAGCGCGTATCTGTTTTATCCGTTCTCAGAGCCGCATGGCTCCGTGGAAGCGGGCATGATGACGTTTTCCAAATACCGCATTTCGGAAAATATCAGACGGCAGTTTCCGGTCAGCGATGCGTTTTTTACGAAATTCACAGATCTGGACCGCTGCTTTCTCATCAGCAGGCTTCCGGTGGAAGGAGGAAATGAACTTGTTTTGATTCAGGTGCATCTGAGCGCATACGACGAAGGCGGGAAGATTCGGGCAAAACAGCTTGCGCGGCTAAATGAAGTTTTAAAAGAAGAGCGTGAAAAGGGAAATTATGTCATAGCGGGCGGGGATTTTAATCATGATATTGCAGGGTCGATCGAAAATTTCCCCTCTGAGCAAAAAACGCCCCAATGGGTATACCAGCTTTTCGATCAGGATCTGGCGGAAGGCTTTCGGTTTGTAAAGGCAGAAAATGCAGAGGAAGTTCCAACCTGCCGGGGCGCGGACATGCCGTATGAGGAAGGCGTGACGTATACGGTGATCGTGGACGGATTTCTCGTATCGGACAATGTAAGCGCAGAGGCAGAAAATCTGGACGAGGAATTTTTATATTCCGACCATAATCCCGTCGTTATGGAGTTTGTGCTAAAAGGGGAGACCTGAAAAGGGTGCCGGATAGAGTGGTGGAGAAGGAACATGCAGATTGTAGATGGAAAAGAATATATTTCGCAGGTAAGAATTTGATTTTAGAATATGCGCTTTCTGTAAGTGACCGTCATAAGGAGACGGTCATTTTTCATTGTCTAAGAAGAGCCAATCCATTCTTGAAAATCCTTTTGATACCCTGTAAAATAAAAGAATCAAAGGATTAGAAAACGGGGAAAGCAAACAGCCAAAGATCTTGCGCCCGTACCGTTTGTTCTGAAACAACAGCCCAAAACGCTGCGGGAGCTTTTAACGCAGCTGACAGAACTGCTTGTAAACAAATACAATCAAAGAAAAGAGCAGGGGGCGTCTAGGCTGTTTGCGGAGGATACAAAGATAAAGGATTTGCATATTTTGTCCCAGATTCGATCATAAAATGTCTGCTGTTTTATTATGGCGTTCTGCTTTTTCGTACGTTTTGAAATTTGAAAGAAATCTTTCCAATTGTTCAATTGTATGATAGAATGGAACACAGGACTGAAAAGAGGATTGATTTCACGTTGTTACTTTAGAAATTTAAACTTTAGAAGTGCAAAACGTTTCATTACGAATATCTTTTTGCCGTACGGCAACAGATTAATCCTGCGGGATTTTCTATGTTATCGTATGACAAAAATAAGGAAAAGGAGAATTAAAAGTATGCCTGTAACAGATTTACTGGAGAGGAACCACAAATTATACAGTGACGAGGTCGCGCTGGTGGAGTTAAATCCGCTGGTAAAAGACACGAGAAAAACAACCTGGAAGGAATACGACCTGGTGCAGCAGACTTCGGCGGTTCCGTACCGCAGGGAGATTACCTGGAGTATTTTTGACGAAAAAGCCAATCGCGTGGCAAATATGCTGCTTGGCCGCGGAATCCAAAAAGGAGACCGCGTGGCGATTTTGATGTTCAACTGCTTGGAATGGCTTCCGATTTATTTCGGGATTTTAAAAACGGGGGCGATTGCCGTCCCGTTTAATTTCCGTTTTTCTGCGGATGAGATCAAATACTGCGCAGATCTGGCACAGGTGCATGTTCTCTTTTTCGGACCGGAATTTATCGGAAGGATAGAATCTATAGAAGAAGAGCTTGGCAAGGGACGTTTGCTGATCTATGTCGGCGACGGGTGTCCGACGTTTGCAGAAAGCTATCCGGAGCTGGTAGCGGACTGTTCCAGCCAGGCGCCGCTGGTACGTTTAGAGGATGAAGACGATGCCGCTATTTATTTTTCGTCCGGAACGACGGGATTTCCAAAAGCGATTTTACATAACCATGAAAGTCTTCTGCAGGCAGCGCAGATGGAGCAGAGGCATCATCTGACAGACCGGAACGACGTGTTTTTGTGCATTCCGCCCCTTTACCATACAGGCGCAAAATTTCACTGGATGGGGAGCTTATGCGCAGGCAGCAGAGCCGTCTTATTAAAAGGGACGACGCCGGAAATTATTTTGGATGCCGTTTCAAAAGAACAATGTACGATTGTCTGGCTTTTGGTTCCGTGGGCGCAGGATATTCTTGTTGCGCTGGATCAGGGAGACCTGAAGCTTTCGGATTATAAACTGGATCAGTGGAGACTGATGCATATCGGTGCGCAGCCCGTTCCTCCGTCACTGATCAAACACTGGAAAGAATATTTTCCGAATCATTTATATGATACGAATTACGGTTTGTCGGAATCGACAGGACCCGGCTGCGTACACCTGGGGATCGAAAATATCCATAAGGTAGGTGCGATCGGCGTTCCCGGCTGGCGTTGGAAGTGTAAAATCGTAGACGAAAACGGAAACGAGCTGCCGCAGGGAGACGTCGGAGAACTCTGCGTGAAAGGACCCGGTGTGATGACGTGTTATTACAACGATCCGCAGGCTACGGCAGAGACGATAAAAGACGGCTGGCTGTACACGGGAGATATGGCAAAGATGGATGAAGACGGATTTTATTTTCTGGTAGACCGCAAAAAAGACGTGATTGTCAGCGGCGGTGAAAATATTTATCCGGTTCAGATTGAGAATTTCTTAAGCGCATACGAAAAAGTACAGGATGTGGCAGTGATCGGGCTGCCGGACGAGAGGCTGGGAGAAATTACCGGCGCGATCATTTCCGTAAAAGGCGGAATGGAGTGTACCGAAGAAGAGATCGACGAGTTCTGCAAAAAACTGCCGAGGTACAAACGTCCCAAGAAGATTATTTTTGCGGAAGTTCCGAGAAATGCCACCGGAAAGATTGAAAAACCTGCGCTTCGGAAAAAATACGGTGCGGAACATTTGGTGGCGCGGCAGAATATGGGTTAAAAAGCTGGCAGGCTTTGTTTTCAGCTTTAACAATACGGCGTTTCCATTGCGCCAACGGAGGTAGGCATGATACAAAAAACAGCGGCATTAAAAGAGCTGAATAACACTTATAAACAGTCAGGAAATCAGCTTGTGGTTTTTTACGGAAGGGAAGGCTGCGGAAAAGAATTGTACATCCGTAATTTCCTTAAGGGGAAAGAATTTTTCTATTACCGGGCATGCGAAGTGTCCGATGAAGAACAGGAAATGCGGTTTGCGAAAAAAGTAGAAAAACAATTTCATCTGGATTCGGAAGAAAAGGATTACCGCATTTATTTTGAAAAGATGAAGAGCAGCGGCCAAAGCAAATTGGTTGTGGTATTGGATGAATTTGAACATCTGATGAAGAAAAATTCGGTGTTTCTGGAAAATATACTGAGGCTGAAGCGAAATAAATCCGAAGACGGTTCGGTTATGATCCTGCTCTGCAGTTCCTCTCTGGTGTTTGTAGAGCATAAAATGACGGCGGTTTTAGGAAAAGCGTTCTATGAAATCGACGTCATACATAAAATCCAGGAAATGACGTTTATTGATATCGTGCGCTCTTTTCCGGAAAATTCCGTGCGCGACTGCATTGAAATTTTTGGGGTAATCGGCGGGATTCCGGCGTATTTAAAGGAGTGGGACGGCAAAAAATCCCTCAAAGAAAATATCTGCGGCAATATTCTTTCTCCGAATTCCGGTCTGTTTTTAGAAGCGGAGCATTATCTTCGGACGGAGCTTCGCGAGCTGTCTGTGTATAATACCATATTGACGGCGATGGCGGGCGGATGCCAGAAGCTAAATGAACTGCATAAATATACGGGATATTCCAGGGCCAAGGTCAGCGTTTACCTGAAACATTTGATGGAATTTGAAGTTGTGGAAAAGGTTGTCTCTTTTGAAACCGGGGGCTGGGAGAATGCGCAGAAAGGTATTTACCAGATTAAAAATACGCTGCTGCATTTCTGGTTTCGTTTTGTATTTCCAAATCTGTCGGATTTGTACCTGTATACGCCGGAAACGTTCTATGAGATGCATATTGCCGGGGCACTGGATTCGTATCTGGAATATTATTTTCGGCAGGTATGTATGGAATATATCAAACTGATGAATCGGGCGAAGAAACTTCCGATTCAAATTCATAAACTGGGAACCTGGATCGGAAAACAGGGAAATATCGACATTATCGCGCAAAATTCCGTGCGTGAAAATATCGTGGGAATCTGCCGGTGGTCACAAGAGGGGCTGACACGGCCGCATTTGGATGAGTTGGAAGAACTGATGAAAAAAGCGCGCATTGGGGCAAAGCATTATTTTTTATTTTCCGGCAGTTCATTTGACGACAAACTGAAAGAATTGGCCAAAAAAGATGACCGGATTACGCTGATCGATTTGGCAGATTTATAGACAGAGGATATTTATTTATGGCAAAAGCATTGTTTATAGCAGAAAAACCAAGCGTTGCACGGGAGTTTGCGAAAGCGCTGCACATGGATATGAGAAGCTATAACGGATACAAAGAAGGGGAGCAGGCGGTAGTTACCTGGTGTGTGGGACACCTTGTGACAATGAGCTACCCGGATGCGTATGATATCAAGTACAAAAGATGGAGTTTATCGACGCTGCCGTTTATTCCCGCACAGTTCAAATATGAAATCATCGGGACGGCTGCAAACCAGTTTCAGATTGTAAAAGAACTGTTAAACAGGAAAGACATCGATACGATTTACGTCTGTACAGACTCTGGACGGGAGGGAGAATATATCTACCGCCTGGTGGAACAGATGGCGGGCGTAGAGGGGAAGCAGAGAAAACGCGTCTGGATCGATTCGCAGACAGAAGAAGAAATCCTGCGCGGCATCCGGGAGGCCAAAGATCTCTCGGAATATGACAACATCGCAAAAAGCGCATATCTTAGGGCAAAAGAAGATTATCTGATGGGTATCAATTTTTCCAGGCTCTTAACATTAAAATACGGAGATGCAATTGCAGATTATCTGCATGAAAAATATACGGTCATTTCTGTCGGGCGCGTGATGACCTGTGTTCTCGGTATGGTCGTGCGAAGGGAACGGGAAATCCGGAATTTTGTAAAAACGCCCTTTTATCGTGTTATCGCAAATATCAGGTTTCATCAAAAAATGATCGGCGCCGAATGGAGAGTTAATCCCAAATCTCGTTATTTCCAGTCCAAAGAACTTTATAAAGAAAACGGATTTTTAAAAGAAGAAACAGCGAAAGAGCTGATTGATTTCCTGTCCGGACAGCCGCTTTTGACAGAAAAAGTGGAAAAGAAGAAAGAGACGAAACATGCGCCGCTGTTATATAATCTTGCGGAACTGCAGAATGACTGTTCCAAATTTTTTAAAATCAGTCCGGATGAAACGCTTGCCGTCGTACAGGAGCTGTATGAAAAAAAACTTGTCACCTATCCGCGTACGGACGCAAGAGTGCTCTCTACTGCGGTTGCAAAGGAAATTTCAAAAAATATAGAGGGATTAAAAAATATTCCGGGTATGCGTTTGTTTGCGGAAGAAATTTTAGAAAACGGCGCATATAAAAACATTGCGAAGACGCGCTACGTGAACGATAAGCAGATTACCGATCATTATGCCATCATTCCGACCGGACAGGGGATAGGCGCGTTAAAAGCGCTCAATCCCCGCGCCGTCAACGTCTATGAAGCGATTGTACGGCGGTTTCTTGCCGTGTTCTATCCGCCGGCGGTTTACCGTAAAATCAGCCTTACAGCCATGGCGGCAGAAAAAGAACAGTTTTTTGCCGCGTTTAAAGTGCTTGCGGAAGAGGGATACTTAAAAATCATGCAGTATTCGTTTCAGAAGAAGAAAGAGCCGGGAAAAGACAAAGAGACCTGCGATAAAGAGCTTTTGGAACATATTCTGACGTTAAAAAAGAACGATTTGCTTCCGCTGGAAGGTTATGAGATCAAAGAGGGCGAAACATCTCCGCCCAAGCGGTATAATTCCGGTTCCATGATTCTTGCAATGGAAAACGCGGGGCAGCTGATCGAGGATGAAGAGCTGCGGTCTCAGATCAAAGGCAGCGGAATCGGCACAAGCGCGACGCGGGCAGAGATATTAAAAAAACTGGTTGGAAACAAATATCTGGCGCTGAATAAAAAGACACAGGTCATTACGCCTACGTTAATGGGAGAAATGATTTACGACGTTGTTTTTATGTCGATCAAGTCGCTGTTGAATCCGGAGCTTACCGCGAGTTGGGAAAAAGGTCTTACGTATGTGGCAGAAGGAAGCATTACGGAAGAAGAGTATATGGAAAAACTGACGAAATTTATCCAAAGCCGGACGAACGGGGTGTTAAATCTGAATAACCGGTATCTTCTGCAGGAATATTTTGACAAGGCGTCCGGATATTATAAAAACGAGAAACGTTCATAGAATTCAATATGTGGTAAAAAGGAGAAGTGATCATGGAACAGTGCAGAGTGAGAAATTTGTATCAGTTAGAGGAAACGATTGCCGCCGAATTATTGGAGCGCGTGGAATATCCATGGGAAGCGTTAAGCGAAATCAGCGATTTTATCCGTAAAGCGGGGCCTTCCTTAGATCCTGAGGTATACGAGAAACGGGGAGAAGACGTCTGGGTGGCAAAAAGCGCCAAAGTGGCAGAAAGCGCCTGTTTAAACGGACCGCTGATCATTGACGAGGAAGCCGAAATCCGTCATTGTGCATTTATCCGCGGAAGCGCGGTGGTAGGCAAAAAATGCGTAGTAGGAAACTCTACCGAATTAAAAAATGTCATTCTTTTTAATTCGGTTCAGGTTCCCCATTATAATTATGTGGGAGATTCTGTTTTGGGTTATAAATCCCATATGGGCGCAGGCTCGATTACTTCCAATGTAAAATCGGATAAAACGCTCGTTGTGGTAAAAGGGAATGGGAAGAAAGCAGAAACAGGACTGAAAAAATTCGGCGCAATGCTGGGAGATTATGTGGAAGTCGGCTGCAATTCCGTATTAAATCCCGGAACCGTAGTCGGCAGGCATACGAATATTTATCCGCTGTCTATGGTCCGCGGCGTGATTCCCGCCGATTCCATCTATAAGAACCAAAACGAAATCGCCGCAAAAGAAGAACGCTAGATTATGGCAGAAAAAAGTCTTGCATTCGGCCTGTCGGACGGATATACTAAAGGCATGTATTACGCATGGAATTTTTAAGAAACAGGAGGAAATTATGGAACAAAAGGGAAGATTGACACTCCCAACCGACGTAGATATGGTGGAGGAGACAATACGGTTGAAAGAGCTGCTGGGTGCAGATGCATTGCGGGACTGCGACGGAACGACATTTCCGGATGCCTTGCTTTCCCAGGATGCGAAAAAGTATGCCACCTATTATACGACAAGAAAGGATAATGAGTGGGCAGAAGCGAATCCGGACGAAGTGCAGCAGGAATATCTGATCAGCGACCGTGTAACCGCAAGAGGAAAGACGCTGCGGATCGAGCTGATGAGAGGTTTTCATAGAGAACAGTTAAAAGTCAATACGATACATGATCCGAAACGCTGGTGGGAGGTCATCGACCGTACAACGGGAGAAGTAGTGCCGACAGACCGGTGGGACTATGACGAAGCGGCCGGCGAAGTAGAAATTATGACGATTCCGTACCATGAATATACAGTAAGTTTTCTGGCATTTTTAATCTGGGATCCGGTGCATATGTTCAATTTTATTACGAACGACTGGAAAGACGCGCCGCATCAGATTACATTTGACGTACGCCTGCCCAAGACGCAGCAGCATGTCAAAGAGAAACTGAAACGCTGGTGTGAAGAGAATCCGGACATCAATGTTGTGCGTTTCACAACGTTTTTCCACCAGTTTACGCTGACATTTGACGATAAAAAGCGTGAAAAATACGTGGATTGGTTCGGATACAGCGCAAGCGTCAGTCCTTATATTCTGGAACAGTTTGAAAAATGGGCAGGTTATAAATTCCGTCCGGAATTTATCGTAGACCAGGGATATCACAATTCTATTTTCCGTGCGCCCAGCAAAGAATTTCTGGATTACATTGAATTTCAGCAGATAGAAGTCAGCAAACTTGCCAAAGAAATTGTAGATATCGTGCATTCCTACGGAAAAGAAGCGATGATGTTTGTCGGAGACCATTGGATCGGAACGGAGCCGTTCGGCAAATATTTTGCGAATATCGGACTGGATGCCGTTGTAGGATCCGTAGGTGACGGCGTGACGATGCGTATGGTTTCCGATATCAAAGGCGTAACCTATACGGAAGGGCGCCTGCTGCCGTATTTCTTCCCGGATGTATTCTGCGAAGGGGGAGATCCGATCAAAGAGGCGCAGGTGAACTGGTTAAAAGTAAGGCGTGCGATCCTCCGTTCTCCGCTGGATCGCATCGGATACGGCGGATATTTAAAACTGGCAGCCGAGTGGGACGGTTTTATCGACGCAATTCAATTTGTCGTAAACGAATTCCGCCTGATTCATGAAAACATGCAGGGGGTAAGCGCATATACGGCTCCGTTTAAAGTGGCTGTGTTAAGCTGCTGGGGACCGCTGCGCGGATGGATGTCCAACCAGGTACATCATTCCATCTGGCACAGAGAAATTTATTCCTATACCGGCGTACTGGAGTGTTTAAGCGGAATGCCGTTCGATGTGGAGTTTATCGGATTTGACGATATTAAAAACGGAATTTCCGAAGACATTAAAGTAATTCTCAATTTCGGCGACGCATATACGGCGTTCAGCGGGGATGCGAATTGGATCGACGAGGAAATCGTAACCGCAATCCGTGCGTTTGTAGATAACGGGGGCGGGTTTATCGGTGTCGGAGAGCCGACGGCATATCAGTTCCAGGGACGTTATTTCCAGTTAAGCGACGTATTGGGCGTTGACCGTGAAATGACGTATTCCCTGAGTACGGACAAGTATAATGAGTTAAATCCGGATCATTTTATTCTGGAGGATATCGAAGGAGAGATTGATTTCGGCGAGGGCATGAGCCGTATTTATGCACAGGGCGAGAATTATCAGATCCTTTCCAAAGACGGCGAATACAGCCAGCTGGTAGTCAATACGTATGGAAAGGGACACAGCGTTTATTTTGCAGGACTTCCGTATTCCCCGCAGAACTGCAGGATTCTGCTTCGCGCCATCTACTATGCGGCGGGAGAAGAAGCGGAAATGAAGAAGTTCTATGTCAGCAATATGGATACGGAACTTGCCGTATTTGAAAAGACCGGAAAGATCGCAGTGATCAATAATGCGGAAGAAGCAAGAGATACGGATTTATATGTAAACGGAGAACTGGTCGGAAAGCTGGAACTGGCGCCGATGGAAATGCGCTGGGTAGATTATAAAAAATCATAAGTACATGAGAAACTGCCTGGTTTCGGGAGAAATTCCGGAGCCGGGCAGTTTTAAATTTCCGCTTGCCGTGCAGCGGAGGTTTCTGGACATGAAGTGAACAGGAAGTATCGGCGTCTGTCAGAAACGCAATCTTATGGAAACGCATTGACTTTGCGTAAGATGCTGTTATATACTAATACAGCAAATAATTGGAAATCGACAGTTGGAATCGGCGGTCGTTTTCTGTGTGAATTTGCGTCAGAAAAGCAGAAAACCATTGGAATTATCGGATAATAGGAGGACTATATGGGAAATTTAGAATGGAAACCGGTCAAAGAGGGAAAAGTACGGGAAGTATATGATGCGGGCGATTGCATGATTATTACGGCGACAGACAGAATATCGGCATTCGACCATATTTTGAAGAATGAAATTACGCAAAAGGGCGTAGTTTTGACAAAAATGTCGAAGTTTTGGTTTGACTTTACAAAAGATATCGTACCGAATCATATGCTGTCCATTGAGGCTTTCGATATGCCGGAGTATTTTAGAAACGGGCGTTTTGCGGGTAGAAGCATGAAATGCAGGAAACTGAATATGCTTCCGATTGAATGTATCGTCAGAGGTTATATTACCGGCAGCGGCTGGGAAAGCTATCAGAAAGATGGAACCGTCTGCGGTATCCGCCTGCCGGAAGGGTTAAAAGAATCCGACCGTCTGCCGGAACCAATCTATACGCCGACGACAAAAGCCGAGATCGGGCTGCATGACGAACATATCACTTTTGAAGAAAGTGTGGAGATTTTAGAGAAGGTTCATCCGGGCAAAGGAGCGGAATATGCCGGAAAGATTAAGGACTATACGATTGCCCTGTACAAAAAATGCGCGGAATATGCGTGGAGCAGGGGAATTATCATTGCAGATACGAAATTTGAATTCGGACTGGATGAAAACGGAATTGTCGTATTGGGCGACGAAATGCTGACGCCTGACAGTTCCAGATTCTGGCCGCTGAAAGGATATGAACCGGGTAAATCCCAGCCGTCGTTTGATAAGCAGTTTGTCAGGGATTGGTTAAAAGCAAATCCGGACAGCGATTATACGCTTCCGGATGCAGTTGTGGAAAAAACAATCGCCAAATATCAGGAAGCGTATGACTTACTGACAGCAACCAGATGAGATAAGAGCAAGAGAGCAAAAGGAGAAAAAGAATGAGTACAGACAGATATCAAAGTCCTCTGTCCCAGAGATATGCAAGTAAAGAAATGCAGTATATTTTTTCGCCGGAGATGAAATTTAAAACCTGGAGAAAACTTTGGATCGCATTGGCAGAAACAGAACAGGAGCTGGGACTTGAAATTACGGATGAACAGATCGCCGAATTAAAGGCACACCAGGACGATATCAATTTTGAAGTTGCGCAGGAGAGGGAAAAATTGGTCCGCCACGACGTGATGTCCCATGTATATGCCTACGGCGTACAGTGTCCTGCAGCAAAAGGCATTATCCATTTGGGAGCAACTTCGTGTTATGTCGGGGACAATACCGATATCATCGTGATGGCGGAGGCATTGAAACTGACCAGAAAAAAACTGGTCAACGTAATGGCAGAACTGGCAGAATTTGCCGAAACGTATAAAGCGCTTCCGACGCTTGGATTTACCCATTTCCAGCCCGCACAGCCGACAACGGTGGGAAAGCGCGCCACACTCTGGCTGCAGGAATTTCTGATGGATCTGGAAGATTTGGACTATGTGGCAAAAAGTTTAAAGCTTCTGGGTTCCAAAGGGACGACGGGAACGCAGGCAAGCTTTTTGGAATTGTTTGACGGAGACAATGAAACGGTGGATAAGATCGATCCTATGATTGCAGAAAAAATGGGGTTTGAATCGTGTTATGCCGTATCGGGACAGACGTATTCCAGAAAGGTAGACACAAGAGTTGTCAATGTATTGGCAGGAATTGCAGCCAGCGCATATAAGATGTCGAACGATATCCGTCTGCTGCAGCACTTAAAAGAAGTAGAGGAGCCGTTTGAGAAAAATCAGATCGGTTCGTCGGCAATGGCGTACAAAAGGAATCCTATGCGGAGTGAGCGGATTGGCTCTCTGGCACGGTATGTCATGGTTGACGCACTAAATCCGGCAGTGACTTCTGCGACGCAGTGGTTTGAGCGGACGCTGGACGACTCTGCAAATAAACGTCTGAGTATTCCGGAAGCGTTTCTGGCGGCGGACGGCATTTTAGATTTATGTTTAAACGTAGTAGACGGGCTTGTCGTATATGAAAAAGTCATTACAAAACATCTAATGGCGGAGCTTCCGTTTATGGCGACGGAAAACATCATGATGGATGCGGTAAAAAAGGGCGGCGACCGTCAGGAGCTGCATGAAAAAATCCGGAAGCTTTCCATGGAGGCAGGTGCGCATGTCAAGCAGGAAGGAAAAGAAAATAATCTGCTGGAATTGATCGCGGCAGACCCGGCGTTCCATTTGACACTGGAAGAACTGCAGGCTTCTATGGATCCGGCAAAATATACCGGACGTTCTAAGCGGCAGGTAGAACAGTTTTTAGAAACACAGATTCGCCCCGTTCTGGATGCCAATCAAGAGCTGCTCGGCGTAAAAGCAGAGATCAATGTATAGGATAGGAATAAGAAACAGAACGGTTGGAGCGCTTGTACTGGGATGGTTCGCTGCGGTACTGTTCTTTGGCGCGTCTGCGGAAATCGACGGCAGAAAAAAAGGAAACGATGCTTCTTTGATCACTTCCCCGCTTATCGGAATGCCGAATGCGGGAGTAGTCAGAAGTTTTCAAGAAACTATTTTTGACGAAGGAGTGATTGCTTCTGATTTGAAGGTTGTTTCGATCACACCGCAGGAGAGGGCAGGCGGAGTATATACATTCTTACAGGGTCCTAGGGCATATCGGGAGGGCCTGCCCTGGTCCGGCGACTGGTGTGAAAAAATCGTTCAGTATAATTCGTTCGGCGGATTTGGGTGCGGGCTTTGCTGTATGGCAAATATTTACAGTACGCTGACAGAATATGAGTGTTCTCCCTGGGATATGTATGAATTTGCAACGCAAGTGTCCCGGTATTATCCAACGGAAGAGAGCGGCGCGATCGGCTGGGAAGATATGAAGACGACATTATCTGCGGCAGGATTTGACTGCAGAATTTATCATAAGCCAAAGACATATGAAAAGTTTCAGGAACAGATGAAACATTCCGAATCTGCGATCGTTCTGGTCAGCAGTGCGAATGATACGGCATTCTGGAAAGATACGCCGGGACATTATGTGAATATCTGGAGGTATCAGGAGGATACGGATACGGTATTTTTGGCGGAACCCGGAGATCCGGAGAATAACCGGACCTGGATTCCTCTGCGTTATGTTTACGACGCTTTAAAAACAGTCAGCCAGTACCAGTATTTGGCTGTTTCATCCTATTCCAAAGATTCCAATCAATGGAAATGGGATGGCATCGACGATCATTGGAACGGAAAAAAATTTTAAAGAAAATATAGAATTGAGGTAAGGAAAGCAAAATTATCTGACGATATATAAAGTGAACCAATAAAAATATGCATCCAGGGAGGGATTTGCCGCATACGGATATGAGGGATATTTTCGGGTTTCATCAGTGATGACTATCGCCGCAATGTCTGACGCTACTTCACAGCCCAGACAGGAGGAGAGAAAGTCCGGCGGACAGAAAGAATTCGGACAGATTTTAGCAGAAACGAGAGAACAGTTGAAAGAAGATCACAGCATGGTAGGTAAGACGGTCGGATACGGAAGAAACGGGCAGGTGTTTATCGGTCACGCCATGCAGAGGGCATATAACTGATCGAAGGGTTCATTGGTCAGTGATAACAGCCTAAAAATGAGGAGTGCCCCGGTATCCTTTGGATACCGAGGTCATCATTATGAAGAAATTTATCAGTAATAATAGTTTATAAACGAATTTAGTTATTTTTGGAACAATTTAACTATAGCAGTTATTTGTGAACAGAATATGAACAAAAATAAAACTTATTGTAAATGTGACGAAAGAACCTGTTGGATTCTGAATTTCTTTGTTTAAATTGACGAAATGGAATCGGGTTCCGCTCTTGAAATGAGAAGGTTTTTTTGGTAATATTTACATAGGAATATTTCAAACAATGTCCGGACAGGGAGGTCAGGGCATCCAATCAAAGGAGTGATCATATGTCAATTACAATTTCAGCAAATTCCAGAACAGTAGGGGGATTGTTTTCCAGTATGAATTCTAATTTGGTCAATAATTCCAGGGGCAATGCATTTTCCGGTATGGGTATGGTCGGCGGTTTCAGCTATTCGGATTATGCAAGTATTCGGAACGGTTCCTATCATAAACTTTTGAATTCGTATTATTCTCTGGATCGTGTGGATATGGACAGTGATACGAAATCATCTGCAGGCAGTAAAGCGGCTGGTTCTACAAAAAGGACGTACAATTACTGGTCGCCGACGGGGACAATTTCGAGAACTTACGATACTTCTCTTCCGACATCGAAACCGCTGCAGGATACCTCCACATCGAAGGGAAATACTTCTACGTCAAAAGAACCGGCTTCTAAGCTGGCGACGGTTGAGTCGGATTCGGAGAAATTGACCGATGCGGCAGATGTGCTCTTAACACAGGGCAGCAAATCCGTATTTAACAAGGTAACGACAACCGACAAAGACGGGAACAAGACGACCGGGTATAATACGGATGCAATTTACAAGGCGGTTTCTTCTTATGTAAAGCAGTATAACAGCCTGGTAAAGAGTACGGAAGGTTCCAATGTAATGGCAATCCGCGCGTCGGCAGCGTCTATGACCGATTATACGAAAAAGAATGCGGAAGCGCTCTCTGCCATAGGAATCCAGATAAATGAAAAAGATAAAACTTTATCCATTGATGAAGAAGCGTTTAAAAAGGCAGATATGAAAGACGTGAAAGAGCTGTTCCAGGGAAGCAATTCTTATCTGTACCAGGTATCTGCAAAAGCGTCTCAGATCAATTACCACGCTCAGTATGAAGCACAGAAAGCAAATACATACAACAGCGTGGGGGCATATTCTTACAACTATTCCTCAGGGGATTTGTGGAACAGCATGATTTAATAGAAACGATTCAAGCAAAACGAACAACAGTCTCGGTTTTTCCGGGGCTGTTTTTTTGTTCTTTCAAAAAATCTTTCTATTTGGTTATTTTATTAGAAAAAAGGTATGGAGGAGAGCTGGAGTATGATGAGGTAGCTTATTGGAGAGATTTGATGGAAGAAAAAGCAGTCACGGGTTTGCCGTGGCTGCTGCTTTTAATATAGTTTTGCCCAATTCCATTTTAATTCGTAAGTAATCTCTCCGCTGGCGGGAGAACAGAAATGAAAGCGTCTGTCACCTATTGATATTGAGTTTGAAATAGGATACTCCCCTTCTCGTAATTGAGATAAAATATCTTTGATTGCATCGTCTTTGTAGCCTTCCTGGACTGCCTGGATCATTGAAAATGCTTCCTGGAAAAAACCGTCTGTATTTTCCGGATTATATTCTAATGTGCTTTGGCATTTAAATGATGGAGAACCGTCTGTTTCACCGATCTGAAAATCCATGTATTTGAAGTGAATGACCGTAAGATTTATTCCGCTGTTATCCGGACAAGATACCATTTCCCCGGTAATCATCTTGTCGGGATTGAGTTGGTTGTATCTGGCAATAATTGTATTTGCTGTTTCATCATCACTGAAATTTATCATGTTGTCTTCACTATCGTCTTCCAAGCTTTCTGTTGTTTCTTCGTCTTCGTCAGAGGTGTCCGTCGTTTCGCCATCATTTTCTGTAGGTGGAAGGTTTATATCGTCGGAGCCGGCATGGTCTTTGGATTGTTCTGTACTTACTTTTGGTTCTGAATCTGTATGTTCGGCATCTTCACAACCACATAAAAACATGGAGCTCACGATGATGAGCGGTAAAAATAATCGTGTTTTTTTCTTCATTTGTACTCTCCTTTTTATGATCTCATCCGTAAAAAAACCAATTGTCTGAGGCGTTATCAACATTAGAACAAACGTATCTAACCGGCGCACAAACAATTGGTTCTTTTTCAGTTATTTTTGATTTTACGGTGACAGGGCAGTCCTTAGAACTTTCCTGCTTTATGAGCCTCTTCGATGGAAACGGCTACGGCAACGGTAGCGCCTACCATCGGGTTGTTGCCCATTCCGATCAATCCCATCATTTCTACGTGGGCCGGTACGGAAGAGGAGCCTGCAAACTGTGCGTCGGAATGCATACGTCCCATGGTATCCGTCATGCCGTAAGAAGCGGGACCTGCAGCCATGTTGTCGGGATGAAGGGTACGGCCGGTACCGCCGCCGGATGCAACGGAGAAGTATTTTTTGCCCTGTTCGTTGCATTCTTTCTTATATGTACCTGCAACCGGATGCTGGAAGCGTGTCGGGTTGGTGGAGTTTCCGGTGATGGAAACGCCTACGTTTTCCATATGCATAATCGCAACGCCTTCCTGAACGTCGTCTGCACCGTAGCATTTTACGGTTGCACGCAGTCCTTCGGAATATGCTTTTTCATAAATCACGTTTACTTTGTTTTCCTGATAATCAAACTGAGTCTCTACAAAGGTAAATCCGTTGATACGGGAGATGATCTGTGCAGCATCTTTGCCGAGTCCGTTTAAGATTACGCGCAGCGGTTTCTGGCGTACTTTGTTGGCTTTTTCAGCGATACCGATTGCGCCTTCTGCAGCGGCAAACGATTCATGTCCTGCCAAAAAGCAGAAACATTCGGTTTCTTCTTCCAATAACATTTTGCCGAGGTTTCCATGTCCCAAACCTACTTTTCTGTGGTCTGCAACAGAACCCGGGATACAAAATGCCTGTAAGCCTTCGCCGATAGCAGCGGCAGCGTCTGCAGCTCTTGTCGCGCCTTTTTTGATTGCGATGGCAGCGCCTACGGTGTAAGCCCAGCATGCATTTTCAAAACAGATCGGCTGGATTTTTTTCACCTGCTCGTATACGTCAAGTCCAGCGTCTTTTGTGATTTTTTCAGCTTCTTCTACGGAGCTGATGCCATAGCTGTTTAATACAGCGTTGATCTGGTCAATTCTTCTTTCATATGATTCAAATAAAGCCATTATCTTCGTCTCTCCTTTCCTTATTCTACACGCGGGTCAATAATCTTAACAGCGTCTGCAACACGGCCGTACTGTCCCTGTGCTTTTTCCCATGCTGTGTTCGGATCATCGCCTTTTTTGATGAAGTCAGTCATTTTTCCAAGAGAAACGAACTTGTAACCGATGACTTCGTTGTCAGCGTCAAGCGCAATGCCTGTCACATATCCTTCTGCCATTTCCAGGTAACGAACGCCTTTTTCTTTGGTTGCATACATCGTTCCAACCTGGGAACGAAGCCCTTTTCCGAGATCCTCAAGACCAGCGCCTACGGCAAGTCCGTCATCGGAAAATGCGCTCTGTGTACGTCCGTAAACGATCTGTAAGAACAGTTCTCTCATTGCCGTGTTGATCGCATCACAGACTAAGTCTGTATTGAGAGCTTCTAAAATCGTTTTGCCTTGTAAAATTTCTGCCGCCATAGCTGCAGAATGTGTCATGCCGGAGCATCCGATGGTTTCAACCAATGCTTCTTCGATTACGCCGTTTTTTACGTTCAGCGACAGCTTGCAGGCACCCTGCTGCGGCGCACACCAGCCGACACCGTGTGTAAATCCTGAGATATCTTCAATTTTTTTGGAGTGTACCCATCTGCCTTCTTCCGGAATGGGTGCTGGTTCATGTTTTGCGCCCTTTGCCACAGGACACATATTCTCGACTTCCTTCGTGTAAATCATTATAAGACTCCTTTCAATTAAACATGATATAGCTGCAGAGTACGACATATTCTGCATACTGACTTTATTTTCGCATATTTTCTATTTTTCGTAAAGTGCTTTTTATGGATTTTTCATGGATGCTTTCGGACTGCCGGCCACGGAACGAATGGAACCGGTTAATTTTCTGAATATATTGAAAACACTGTAAAAATGATTGATTTCATAGAAATTTATGGTAAAATAAAACTATGTGAAGTACCTGATAAATTTGGAATTAGGAGGAGAATGCAAAATGGCAAACAAATGGGTCTACCTTTTTAGCGAGGGCAATGCGAACATGAGGGAGCTTCTTGGGGGGAAAGGAGCGAACTTGGCAGAGATGACAAGCCTTGGGCTTCCGGTACCGCAGGGATTTACGATCACAACGGAAGCTTGTACGCAGTACTATGAAGACGGCCGGGAAATCAATGAAGAGATCCAGGGACAGATCAATGAGTACATTGTAAAGATGGAAGAAATCACCGGAAAGAAGTTCGGCGACAGTGAAAATCCGCTTCTCGTTTCTGTTCGTTCCGGCGCAAGGGCTTCTATGCCGGGCATGATGGATACGATTTTAAATCTCGGTTTAAATGAGGCAGTTGTCAATGTCATCGCGGAAAAATCGGGAAATCCCCGCTGGGCATGGGATTGCTACCGCAGATTTATCCAGATGTACTCCGACGTTGTTATGGAAGTCGGCAAGAAATATTTTGAAGAACTGATCGATCAGATGAAAGAGAAAAAAGGCGTTACGTTTGATGTGGATTTGACGGCTGAAGATTTAAAAGAACTGGCGGGACAGTTTAAGGCAGAATATAAAGCAAAAATCGGACAGGATTTTCCGGACGATCCAAAAGAGCAGCTGATGGGAGCGGTAAAAGCAGTGTTCCGTTCCTGGGACAACCCGCGTGCGAATGTGTACCGTCGTGACAATGATATTCCGTATTCCTGGGGAACCGCTGTCAATGTTCAGAGCATGGCGTTTGGGAACATGGGAGACGACTGCGGGACAGGCGTTGCATTTACCAGAGATCCAGCCACCGGCGAGAAAAAACTGATGGGTGAATTTTTGATCAATGCGCAGGGAGAAGATGTTGTTGCGGGCGTCCGCACACCGATGCCGATCGCAAAAATGGAAGAAGAATTTCCGGAAGCGTTTGCTCAGTTTCAAGATGTCTGCCAGAGACTGGAAGATCATTACAGAGATATGCAGGATATGGAATTCACCGTTGAAAATAAAAAGCTCTATATGCTTCAGACGCGCAGCGGGAAACGGACGGCGCAGGCTGCTTTAAAAATCGCATGCGACCTGGTAGATGAGGGAATGCGTACGGAGGAAGAAGCGGTGGCTATGATCGATCCGCGTAATCTGGATACGCTGCTGCATCCGCAGTTTGACACGGTAAAATTAAAAGAGGCTGTTCCGGTAGGAAAGGGGCTTGGCGCTTCTCCGGGAGCTGCCTGCGGAAAGATTGTATTTTCGGCGGAAGATGCGGAAAAGCAGAATGCAAAAGGTGAAAAAGTCGTTCTGGTACGTCTTGAGACATCCCCGGAAGATATTACGGGAATGAAAGCGGCGCAGGGGATTTTGACTGTCCGCGGCGGTATGACAAGCCATGCGGCAGTTGTAGCACGCGGTATGGGTACCTGTTGCGTTTCCGGCTGCGGCGATATCAGTATGGATGAAGAAAATAAAAAGTTTACACTGGCAGGGAAAGAATATCACGAAGGGGATTCCATTTCCATCGACGGCACGACCGGAAATATCTACGACGGTATTATTCCGACGGTAGACGCTACCATCGCCGGTGAATTTGGACGGATTATGGCATGGGCAGATAAGTTCCGCAGATTAAAAGTCCGCACGAATGCAGATACTCCTGCAGATGCAAAAAAGGCACGTGAACTTGGAGCCGAAGGTATCGGGCTTTGCCGTACGGAGCATATGTTCTTTGAAGAAGACAGAATCGCCGCATTCCGTGAGATGATCTGTGCGGATACGGTAGAAGAGCGTGAAGCGGCGCTTGAGAAGATCCTTCCGTATCAGCAGGAAGATTTTGAAGCGTTATATGAAGCGTTAGAGGGAAATCCGGTGACGATCCGTTTCTTAGATCCGCCTCTGCATGAGTTCGTTCCGACGGATGAAGAAGATATCAAAAAGCTTGCGTTTGCGCAGGGGAAATCGGTGGAAGATATCAAAGCGCTGATTGCTTCTCTGCATGAGTTTAACCCGATGATGGGACACAGAGGATGCCGTCTTGCCGTTACCTATCCTGAAATTGCCAGAATGCAGACGAAAGCGGTGATCCGCGCTGCAATCCATGTGCAGAAAGCACATCCGGACTGGACGGTAAGACCGGAGATTATGATTCCTCTGATTTGTGAACTGAAAGAATTGAAATTTGTCAAGAAAGCGGTCGTGGAAGCAGCGGACGCAGAAATTGCAGCAGCAGATATCAAACTGGATTATGAAGTCGGCACGATGATCGAGATTCCGCGTGCGGCGCTTACGGCAGATGAGATTGCAAAGGAAGCGGATTTCTTCTGCTTTGGAACAAACGATTTGACACAGATGACATTTGGGTTCTCCAGAGATGACGCCGGAAAGTATCTGTCTGCATATTATGACACGAAGATTTTGGAATACGATCCGTTTGCAAAACTTGACCAGACAGGCGTCGGTAAATTAATGGAAACGGCGATTAAACTTGGAAAGCCGGTAAATGAGAAGCTGCATGTCGGTATCTGCGGTGAGCATGGGGGCGACCCGTCTTCCGTAGAATTCTGTCATAAAATCGGTCTGGACTATGTGTCCTGCTCACCGTTTAGAGTGCCGATTGCACGGCTGGCGGCAGCACAGGCGGCGATAAACAATGTAGGAAAGTAGATTACAAATATATGTACTTTACGGAGTATCTGATAACCAGAGCTGATGTGAATGATTTCATGGCACATCGTCCGGAGTACACAAAGGCGAACCGCTTTGAGGATTTCGTTTGTAAAATCTATCTTTAACGATTAGGGGAAAATTCATTTGAGAGTTTTCCCCTTTTTTCGTGGTTTTTTCAAAGGATTCTATCCCAAACAAAGGATAGAGTCCTTTTTATATACACAAACAAAATAATCAAAGGAGGTTCACACATGAACAACACAGCGTTAAGAGCAGGGGCGCAGAGCGCCAACAACACACACATGGTTTTTGCAAACGAGGAACATGAGAAGTTTTATTTTGAGAAACTGGAACAGGCGAGGTATCAGGACTGCTACCACAAGGCGTTGATCTACATTCTCGGCATATCTGAGGACACAAGGAATCATTTCAGCCAGATTTACGATATCAAGTCCGGGTACATCAAAACAGAGTGTCTGCATCAGGGCTGGCAGACAAGCGGCAGTGTCCGGGTGGTAAGGCTTGCCTTTAACCTTTACACGGACGGAACGCCAAGCATTGATGATTATAAGCGCAAGGACGAGCAGATAGGCGAGTGCAGGGGATATTCCGTAAGCGATATTTTCTGCTGCGGCTATGCAATGTACTTCTGGCAGGGCATCAAGCTCCGTTACCCGGAATACTGCCAGAAACAGCGGTCTGTTGAGGAAATCCTTGCAGAAATGGAGAAGAAACGTGCTGAAAATTCGACTGATGGGAACAAAGAATGATATTAAGTGGTTCGAGAAAATTCTGAAAAGGCAGCCCAAAGTGGCTGTGACGGAAGTTTCGGAACTGTACCGGAACAAAGGTACAAACAGGTATTACCGGGCTTATGTGGAAGTGCAGAAAGCCAACATCAAAGAAAAATCTGACTAATACGGAGGAATAAAACCATGTGTAAAATTATAGCAATCGCAAACCAGAAAGGTGGAGTGGGCAAGACCACCACAACGAGCAATTTAGGAATCGGGCTGGCAAAACAGGGAAAAAGAGTTTTACTTATTGATGCGGACGCACAGGGGAGCCTGACCGCAAGCCTTGGCTTTACGGAGCCTGACAAGCTGGAAGTCACCCTTGCAAGCGTAATGGAAAAGGTCATCAACGATGAAGAAATGGAACCGGGCTACGGTATCTTAAAGCACGAAGAAGGGATTGACCTGATGCCGGGGAACATTGAGCTGTCCGGCCTGGAGGTTTCCCTTGTAAACGTGATGAGCAGGGAGATCATGATGCGCTCTTATATGGATATGGTAAAGGAGCAATACGATTATATCCTGATTGATTGTATGCCCTCACTTGGCATGATCACCATAAATGCCTTTGCCTGTGCGGACAGCATACTGATACCCGTGCAGGCCGCATATCTGCCCGTGAAAGGTCTGGAACAGCTTATCAAGACCATAGGCAAGGTAAAGCGGCAGATCAATCCCAGGCTGGAGATTGAGGGCATCCTGCTGACAATGGTAGACAACCGTACCAATTATGCGAGGGATATTACAGCGCTGCTTATTGAAACGTATGGGAGCAGGGTACGGATATTTGAGAACAGCATACCGATGTCGGTAAGGGCGGCGGAAACTTCTGCGGAAGGCGTCAGCATCTACCAGCATGACCCGAAAGGCAGGGTTGCGGGTGCATACCAGTCTTTGACGGAGGAGGTGCTTGGCAGTGGGCAGTAAGGCAGGGAGTGCGTCAAAAGTCAAACTGAACACTTTTGATGATTTATTTGGCGGCGCAGAAAATACGGCGGGGGAGCAGATCATCCATGCGAAGCTGGCCGATTTACATACATTCAGAGGACACCCTTTCCGTGTCCTTGATGATGAAAAGATGGAGGAAACCACGGAGAGCATCGGTAAATATGGTGTTCTTGTACCTGGAATTGTAAGGCCACGGGCAGGGGGTGGCTATGAGATGATAGCCGGACACCGGAGGAAACGGGGTTCTGAAAGGGCAGGGCTTGATACAATGCCAGTCATTGTCAGGGATTATACGGACGATGAAGCCACGATCATCATGGTGGATTCCAATATCCAGCGTGAGGACATTCTGCCGAGCGAGAAAGCCAGGGCTTATGCCATGAAGTATGAGGCAATGAAACATCAGGGAAGCAGGGGCGGCAGTACCCTTGACGAAGTGGGGGAAGCTGCCGGGGAGAGCGGAAAGACGGTGCAGAGGTATGTATGGCTTGCAAGGCTCTCTGACGATCTGCTTGACATGGTGGATAAGAAAAAGATAGGGATAGCGCAGGGCGTGGATATTTCTTTCCTGACAGAAGAAGCCCAGCAATGGGTGTCTGTTATCTTAGGGGAAACAGGGGCGGCAATGAACGCTTCCCAATCGGCAAAGCTGAAGGAGTATGGGAAAAAGCGGAGAGCTTACGCCTGCGATGGTAAGGCTGATACTGGCGGAGGAAAAGCCGAAAGAAAGAAAAGTAACGATTAAGGGCGATAAGATCAACAGGTATTTTCCAGAGGAATACTCCAATGATGACATAGAGGGCATCATTATCCAGCTTTTGGAGGAATGGCAGAGTAAGCAGTAAAGGAGGCGGCAAAATGGGCGAGCCATTGAAGTTTGATTATTACTATGGCATTGAAGCAGAGCAGTTTTCTTTTTACCGTGTTCCCCGCCTGCTGATTAAAGACGAGCGTTTCAAGGGGCTTAGCAGCGATGCTAAGCTCCTGTATGGGCTGATGCTTGACAGGATGTCAATGTCCATGAAAAATGGGTGGCTGGACGATGAAAACAGGGCATATATCATATACACAATAGAGAATATCAGGGAAGATTTAGGATGCAGCAAAGAGAAGGCTGTAAAAGTCCTTGCGGAACTGGATGCAAGCAAAGGGATAGGGCTTATTGAAAAGATACGCCGGGGGCTTGGTAAACCGGATATTATTTATGTGAAGAATTTTATTATACAAGATGAGGGCAGGAAAGAGCCTTCTAATGCTGATGTTTCCGCAGAAGTCGGAAAAACCGACTTCAAGAGGTCGGAAAAGCCGACTTCAAGAAGTCAGGAAAACCGACTTCAAGAGGTCGGAAAAACCGATTTCAGCAGGTCGGAAAAACTGACTTCAAGAGGTCGGGAAAACCAACTTCAAGAAGTCGGGGAATCAGACCCTAATTATACTGACTATAATCAGATTGAAAAGAACTATACTGATATGAGTTATACCAATCCTATCAATCAATCCACGGGAAAAGCTGATGCGATTGATGCGATAGATGAAACAAGCGCATATATGGCTCTGATCCGTGACAATCTGGATTATGAACACCACATGAAATATGGGCAGCATGGTGATAGGGAGATGTATGAGGAAATCTATGAAACCGTCTGCGATGTGGTCTGCGTAAAGCGAAAGACAATCCGCATCAATGGGGAAGAATACCCTTATGAGCTTGTAAAATCCCGCTTTTTGAAGCTGAACAGCAGCCATGTGGAGTATGTTATGGGCTGTATGAGGGAAACTGTCACAAAGATTACCAACATCAGGGCATATCTGATTACGGCGCTTTACAATGCCCCTTCAACCATGAGCCATTATTACCAGCAGGAGGTACAGCATGATATGTATGGCGGAGGGTGGGCAGAAAAAGGAATTACTTAACAAACTTCTGGACACAATCGAGCTGTTGACAAACCCCCCTAATTTCGTAAATGTCACAAGATATCATGATA